>NZ_JALOAA010000054.1 GCF_023229025.1 Sulfurimonas sp. | reverse complement strand
ACTTATATCTTCTGTTTGTAAGTTTGCTCTCAACAAATCTTTTTGCTTCTACGACAAACAAAACACCAAAGCCTATTGCTAAAATCTCCATCCAAGTGGTTAAATCTAGAGCTTCACTCTTAAAAGCGGTGTTCATAAAAGGTGTATGCGTAAAGGCAATCTGCGACAGAGCCATAAGGGCTACACCAATTAGCATAAACTTATTGTTAAAAATATTAGTTTTAAAAACCGATTTTTCAAACTCTTTACATGAAAAAATATAAAATAGTTCAACAAAAACAAAAATATTTACTGCAACGGTTCTAGCATACTCTACGCTATATCCGCTAGAGATTGCATAATTAAACATTGCATAAGAGGCAATTAACATATAAAAACCCACCACCAACATCTGAACAACTATAGCTTTTGTCAAAATCGGCTCTTTTGGGTCTCTAGGAGGACGAAGCATTATGTTCTCTTCCCTAGGCTCAAAAACAAGCATAAGCCCAAGCAAAATTGCGGTTGACATGTTTATCCATAAAATCTGTACAGGCAGTATCGGAAGAGTGAGCCCTAACATTATTGTCACTAAAATCACAAGCCCCTCTCCAAAGTTTGTCGGAAGCGTCCATGTTATAAACTTAACTAGATTATCAAATACATTTCTTCCCTCTTTAATGGCATTTGCTATTGAGCTAAAGTTATCATCACTTAGTATCATGTCGGCAGCCTCTTTTGCCACTTCCGTTCCGCCTAGCCCCATAGCTATGCCTATATCTGCTTGCTTTAGTGCCGGAGCATCGTTTACGCCGTCACCGGTCATCGCAACTATCTCTCCGACTGCTTGAAGAGCATCCACAATTCGCAGTTTCTGCTCAGGCTCAACTCTTGCAAAGACTTTAACGGTTTTTATCTTCTCAATTAGCTCGGCATCCGTTAAACTAAAGAGCTCTTTACCTATTAAGACGGACTCCTCATACTTTGCATCCGCCTCCACTATAGACATCATTTTTGCGATTGAAAAAGCCGTAAGTGCATGATCTCCTGTAATCATTATGATATTTATGCCTGCACCTTTTGACTCTTTTACAGCCTCAATAGCTTCTGGTCTTGGCGGATCCATCATAGCTTGAAGCCCTAAAAAAACAAACCCTTTGTCTAGTTCTCTATCACTAATTCTATCTCCACTACTGAGCTTCTTTGCAAATGCAAGAACTCTTAACCCTCTGCTTGCGTACTCCTCTGCTTGAAGTAATATTTTTTCTTTGTCAATCTCTACCCTATTTGCACCGGCAATCTCAAAATCACAAATATCCAAAGTTCGCTCTATAGAGCCTTTTAGATATATGGTGTTTTGACTGTTTTGCACATCACTGTTTAGTGTAGCCATATATTGTCTATCAGACTCAAAAGGCAAAATATCAACTCTTGGAAAAGTTTTGTTTAATAGATATTCATCACATCCGCCCCTTAATGCACTGACAATTAACGCACCCTCCGTCGGATCTCCACTTATCACATATTGCCCATCTTTTTCTACAAGATATGACTCATTACAAAGGTAGCCGGCTCGCAGAATCTCCATAAGATTATCATCTAAAGAGTCTAATTTTTGCCCATTTTGAAAAAAATCACCGTTTGGTTCATAACCGTTGCCGGAGACTTCATATAAGTTATCGTCGCAAAATATGTTTGTAACACTCATCTTGTTTTGTGTAAGTGTTCCTGTTTTATCCGAGCATATAGTCGTCACGCTTCCAAGTGTCTCAACTGCCGGAAGTTTTCTGATTATGGCATTTTTCTTTGCCATGCGACTGACTCCTATAGCAAGAGTAATAGTCACAGCTGCAGGCAGACCTTCTGGAATTGCTCCTACTACAAGAGCAACCGAAGCCATAAATGTCTCAACTGCGCTGTACTCTCTTAAAAGCCCTATTAAAAAGGTAAATACTGCAAGAGCTAAGATAACATAGAGTAAAATTTTTGAAAATGATGAGATTTTTTTTGTAAGAGGAGTCTGCATTGAGGTCGTCTCATCTATTAGATGGGCAATCTTACCAAGTTCTGTATGCGAAGCAGTTGCCACAACAATGCCTTTTGCTCTTCCATATGTTACATATGTACCGGAGTATGCCATGTTTTTTCTGTCGTTGAGGGTAATATTTTGCTGATACAGAGATGTATCTTTTTGCATCGCAAGTGACTCGCCTGTAAGCATGGACTCATCAACTTTGAGATCTTTGCTCTCTAAGAGTCTCAAATCAGCCGGTACTTTGGAGCCTGATTCTAGTAAAACTATATCTCCGGGAACTAATTCAGCTGAAGAGAGGGTAATCTTCTTTCCATCTCTTATAACAACGGCTTGTGTATGCATCATCTGTTTGAGTGAGTCTATCGCTTCTTGTGCTTTTATCTCTTGCATGTAGCTAACAACTACATTTATTATGACAACAGCAAATATTACTCCGCTATCAACCCACTCCTGCAAAAGCCCTGTAACTAAGGATGCACCTAAAAGTATATAGATAAGGGCATTATGAAACTGCATAAAGAATTTCTTGAACTTTGAGTCATCTTTTTTTTCTTTTAACTCATTTTTGCCAAAAAACTCTTTGCGATGTTTGATGCTAAGCTCTCCTAATCCATCGCTGATATCACTCTCAAATAGTTCAACAATTTTATCGCTCTCAAGACTATGCCAATTATCTGCTATTAAGTGCTGCATGACAAACTTACCCCTTCTATTTTGAAGATTATACTATTTTAATCAATTATTTCTTATAATAGGGAAAATCTCTTTTAAATGGGAGTTTAGAATGTCAACAGCTACCGACGACAGATACAACAAGCTTGAAAAAGTTATGAAAAAGCTTGGTTACGAGAAGAACTCCCTCATAGAGGTTCTTCACAGCACTCAAGGGATTTTCGGCTACTTGGGAGTTGATACTCTAAAATTCGTTGCAAAACGATTAAAACTCTCCTACTCCAAAGTTTACGGAGTTGCCACATTTTACAACTACTTTAGATTAAAACCAAAAGGCAGACACAATATAGTCGTCTGCTTGGGAACTGCATGTTATATAAAAGGCTCGGAGAAGATTCTTCAAAAAATTGAACAAAGATACGGCATAAAGGCAGGAGAGACGACTTCAGACGAAGCTTTGTCACTTTTAACTGCTAGATGCTTTGGCTCTTGTTCGCTTGCTCCTGTTATAGTTTTTGATGAAGAGATAAAAGCAAAAGTCTCACTTGAAAATCCGCTCTGCGGCATTGAGGAGAGTATAAAATGATTACATCCAAACAAGAGCTTCAAGAGTTAGCCCAGATAAAAAAGGCGCAAAACGACAGCAACCCAAAAGAGAAAACTCTCGATACCTCTTCTGCTTTTTATGCAAAACAGAAGCGAATTGTTCTTGAGAACGAGGGGATAATCGACCCTGAAGATATAGAGGATTATATAGCACACGGCGGGTACATCTCTCTTTTTAAGGCTTTAGATGAGATGAGTTCAAAAGATGTCATAGAAGAGATAAAGATAAGCGGACTTCGTGGTCGTGGCGGCGGAGGTTATCCTACAGGATTGAAATGGGAGAGTGTCTCAAAAGTAAAAAGCTGGCAAAAGTACATCATCTGCAACGGCGATGAGGGAGATCCGGGTGCTTTTATGGATAGAGCCGTTATGGAGAGTGACCCACACAGAGTTTTAGAGGGAATGGCGATAGCGGGATATGCATGCGGCGCAGACAAGGGTTATATCTATGTCAGAGCCGAGTATCCCATAGCCGTTGATAGATTAACAAAAGCTATAAAGCAGGCGACTAAGCTTGGGATTTTGGGAGAAAACGTCGCTCAGAGCGGATTTAGTTTTAGCATTGAGATAAGACTGGGTGCTGGTGCGTTTGTATGTGGAGAGGGAACTGCTCTTATAGCCTCCATAGAGGGAGGGCGTGGACATCCAAGACAAAAACCGCCGCACCTAAGCGATAACGGTTTATGGGGAAGACCTACCGTTTTAAATAATGTTGAAACACTTGCAAATATAGCACCTATTATTAAAAACGGCGGTGAATGGTTTAGAAACATAGGTACAGAAAAATCAAGCGGAACAAAAGTTTTTGCACTAACCGGACGTATAAAAAATACCGGGCTAGTTGAAGTGCCGATGGGAACAACCTTAAGAGAGCTTGTTTATGATATTGGCGGCGGAGTTGAAGATGACAAAAAGTTTAAAGCCATCCAATCAGGCGGCCCTAGTGGAGGATGCATCCCCGAACATCTTTTAGACTTAAAAGTTGATTATGAGTCACTAAAAGAGGTAGGCTCTATCATGGGAAGCGGCGGACTTATAGTAATGGATGATAGCTCTAATATGGTAGAAATCGCACGATACTTTATGGACTTTTGTGCAAGCGAATCATGCGGGAAATGTACACCATGTAGAGTAGGAACAACACAGCTTACACAACTGCTTGACAAGTTTATAGCCAAAAAGGCGACTAAAGAGGATTTTACTCTTTTAAAAGAGATGTGTGAGGTTGTAAAAAGCACGAGCCTTTGCGGGCTTGGGCAGACTGCCCCAAATCCTGTTTTAAGCACCATAAAATACTTTGAAGATGAGTACCTAGCAGGAGTATGTAATGATTAGAGAAAAAGTAAGAGTTAAAAGCTTTAAGATAGACGGTATCTGTGTAACAGGACAGTCAAATCAGACCATACTTGAAGTAGCGCACGACAACGGCATTGAGATTCCGACTATGTGCTACATGGAGGGTCTTAGCTGTGTTGGCTCATGCAGAATGTGCATAGTTGAGATAAAAGGTTCTCATGAGCCAATTCCAGCCTGTACCGCAAAGATAAAAGAGGGGATGGAGGTGACTACTTCTTCGCCTTATATAAAAACTGCAAGAGAGATGATACTCTCCATGATGTTTAGCGAGCGTTCTCACACATGTAGCACCTGCGTAGTAAATGGAGATTGTGAACTTCAAAGCAAATCCGTAGAGCTTGAACTTGAGCACAGCGCTACTCCTTATCTAAATCAGAGATTTGAGATAGACGCTTCACATAAAAACTTTGTTAATGACCCAAACAGATGTATTTTATGTACAAGGTGCATTAGAGTTTGTGACGAAATAGAGGGAGCACATGCACTTGATCTCTTTGGCAGAGGTTTAAACACAAGAGTTATTCATGACATGGATGAGCCTTGGGCTGATTCAACGAGCTGCACAAGTTGTGGAAAATGCGTCTATGTCTGCCCTACAGGTGCACTTTATGAAAAAGATATAAGTGAAGAAGATGTTATTAAAAAGCGAAAGATTATTACTGAGCTGATTAAAAACAAAAGTTGATTAGAGCTACAATTTATTAAAATTGAAATGAATATACTAAGCCGCCGAATATATCAATCTTTTTTTGCTGAGTAGTGTAATGTGGTTGTGTTTGATAGAAAAATGTAAGCTTGTGAACATCATAATAAAGATCCGCTCCTGCGTAAAGTGAAATATTAATTATATTTTTATCAGTTGCATACCCCTCCTTTTTAGCTTCATCTAAAATGTATGAATATGCCATTAATGATCCGTTTGCTCCTATGCTTAGAGACCATCCCAAATCATCTTCATGTTTCTTATCTAAGCGTAACAGCGAAGCTTCTTCTTTTAAATATGGATAGTGGAGGTTGAAACTTCTGGCATAATTATCACCTATTCTAAACATGGTGCCTCCAAATGCATCAATCATAAAATTACCGGCTTGAACTCCAAAATGATTAAACCAATCCATACTTAACCAATTTATATTATTTTTCTCCCAACTTATTTCTCCAAATCTAAAAAGTGTATTTATAGTGTATTTTGTTCCTAGTTGTGTATCCCAGCCTTTCGTTTCAGTATCACTAACAAACTTATGAGCAATATTTTGTACAAATTTTGTTCCCGACTCTTTTCCAACAACGCCACTCTCTATCCTATATTCAGTAAAACTTTTTTCATCCCATTCAAACATAAAAAAAGATAAAACCAAATGACCAACATAAGGTAGATCGTTATATTGCGGTGTTGTTACAGAGATATCCTTTGGGGTGATCATTATTTGGCTTATGCTTATTCCTGCATTATAATTTTTAACTCTATCTGGAGAAATGAAGGGGAGAGTCTCAACTATTTTGCCGGTAAAATTACTATATGAACTTGATTTATTGTTATCGTTATGTGAAGCCCTATATGTGTCATCCAGCCAACTAAAACTGATTCCATTTGTAAAATGTCTGTCTGTTCCGGCAAAAACATCATTATAAAATGAGAATGATACCTGATCGGCATTAAGTGTCAAAGAGAAAAACAGCAGCACCAATTTTAATCTTTGCATCATTTAAATAACTTGTCTAGTTTATTTGTCTCTATTTTAATAAACATTAACAATACCCCTTTGCAATTTCATTGATAAGTTTAACCGCTAGCTGCTTGATTAATAATAAGAGGAGTAAAAATAGAGCCACTTTTTCGATTACTCAATGTATAAATTTAAACTACTAATAAATTTGTTATACTATTCTCTTTATAATAGAGGTAAAACAGATGAATGATTCTCTAAAAAAAATACGTCTAGCTACTATTTGGCTTGATGGCTGTTCCGGATGTCACATGTCGATTTTAGATATGGATGAGAAGCTTGTTGAGATAGCCGAATTTGTTGATGTCGTCTATAGTCCTTATGTTGATGCCAAAGAGTTTCCAGAGGGTGTTGACTTAACTATAGTCGAAGGAGCTTTAAGTACAGACCATGACTTAGAGATGATAAAAAAGATAAGAAAAAACTCTAAGCTTATCTTGGCACTTGGGGATTGTGCAATAACTGGAAATATATCTGCTATGAAAAATCTCTACGGCAAAGAAGCAGTTTTGCAAAGAGGGTATTTTGAGCTTGCTGATTTAAACAAAGAGTATCCATCCAAAACAGTACCAAAACTGCTTGAGAGAGTCATACCTCTGCATGAGGCTATAAAAGTTGACTACTTTCTTCCCGGTTGCCCTACCCCGGCAGACGCAATTTATGAGATGTTAAAAGCGCTTATAGAGGGCAGAGAGATAAATGTACATGAGCTTACAAGGTTTGGAAAATGAAAAAGATAATTATAGACCCCGTAACACGCATTGAAGGGCATGCAAAGATAACAATAGACCTTGATAAGAGCGGCAAAGTAGAAGATGCTAAGATACATGTAACACAGTATCGCGGTTTTGAGAAGTTTTGCGAAGGCAGACTCTACACCGAAATGCCGGCTCTCACAGCCAGAACATGCGGCATCTGCCCTGTGAGTCATGTAGTGGCTTCCACAAAAGCAATTGATGAGATACTAGGCATTACTCCGCCGCAAGCTGGAGTTAACATAAGAAAAATCGTCAACCTTGCTCAACTACTCCAATCCCATACGCTAAACTTTTTTCATCTCTCAAGCCCTGATTTTGTCTATGGCTTTGACGCACCAAAAGAGGATAGAAACATCTTTAAGATGATGCAGACACACCCACAAATGGCAAAAGACGGCATAAACCTAAGAGCATTTGGGCAAAAAATTATCCAAGATTTAGCAGGGAAAAGAATTCATCCTACAGGCATTATTCCCGGAGGAGTAGAGCATAAAATTGAAGCACCTCAAAAAGAGGCGATTTTAGAGCAGATTCCTGAGATGTTAAAAATAGCGCAAAGCGCTTTAGAGTTTTTTAGAGCAAATATGCATAAATTCCAAGAGGAGATAGACTCCTTTGCCGCATTTCCATCACTTTTTATGTCTCTGACAAATGAAGAAGGTACTCTTGAGCACTATGATGGAAAACTCTGTTTTATGGATAGCGAAGGAAAGATTTTACAAGACAATATTGAGCCTAGAGATTACAAAGATTTTATAGGAGAAGCGGTTGAAGAGGATAGCTACTTAAAATCGCCCTATTACAAACCTTTAGGATATCCAGAAGGGATGTATAGAGTCGGAGCGCTTGCGAGGTTAAACATTGCTAAAACATGCGGGACTCCTTTGGCAGATGAGGAGCTTAAAAAATTCAAAGCTCTTAATGATGCAAAACCAGTGCTTAACTCATTTTACTACCACTATGCAAGGCTAATCGAGATGATTTATAGCATTGAGAAAATAGAGGAGCTTTTAAAGAGTGATGAGACGATGAGTGATAATGTAAAAACAAATTCTAAAATCACTAAAACAAAAGGCGTAGGGTGTTCGGAGGCGCCAAGAGGAACTCTTTTTCATGAGTATCATGTAACAAAAGATGGCGTCATAACGGCAGTAAACCTCATCATCGCAACCGGAAACAATAACCTTGCCATGAATGCAGGAGTAAAACAGGTAGCTCAAAAGTTTATAGATGCCAAAAATATAACCGACGGTGCACTAAACAGAGTTGAGGCGGTAATAAGATGTTTTGACCCATGTCTAAGTTGCTCTACTCATGCATTAGGAATCGTCTCTTCAAAAATAGAGGTACGAGACCATAATAAAAAAGTAATTCAAGTGATTGATAGAAACTGATGAGAGCAATCATAGGCTATGGAAATGAGTTAAGAGGCGAAGATGCCTTCGGACTTGATGTTATAAAAGAGTTGCAAAAACTCTCCCTAAAAGATACAAAACTAATCTCTGCACATCAACTCACACCAGAGATGGTTTTAGAGCTTCAAGAAGCTGATGAGATAATCTTTATTGACACCTGCCTTGATGAAAAAAATCCTTATGCTCTAGCTTGTTCTTTAAGCCGGCATAGCGGTTTGAACCTTAGCCACCACATATCGCCAAAAACAATTATCTACATGTTAAAAAGTCTATATGCCAGACTCCCCGACTTTTATATCTACTCAATGATGAGTAACAGCTTTGAGAGAATAACCGATAACAGACGCTACAAAGAGAGAGTCTCAATGACGGCAGAACATATCATTTCGGTTGATAGGCAGTAGTATGAAAAGAGTGATTTTAAGACTGCTTCTGCTCCTCTTTTTTCTTACAAACATTTATGCCGAAGATAGGGAGGAGGCTTTATGCGGTACTTTTTTTGAACCGTTTGTATTTTGGGTGTGGAGCTCAATGACGCAAAAACCAAACAGTAGCATAGTCGCAAACATCCCTTTTATAGAGCCGAGTCAATACAAAACGTCTGATGGCAAAACGCTTCGAGGCTACAGATATCTCTCAAATAACGGCTACGCAAAAACCTCCCCAAAAGGTTATATTTTGGTCGCCATGGGAAACACTATGGTATCAGATCAGATGATTGTTATGCTAAAGAGTTTCTCGCTAAAGGGGTATGATGTTTACGTCTATGATTACAGAGGCTATGCAAACTCGGAAGGAGCTAGACGCATAAAAGCGATAATAGAGGACTACGAAGAGATAGCCAAGACGCTAAATAAAACATATAAGAAAAAACTGCTTTACGGCATCTCGCTTGGCGGTGCCGTTATGCTCAATATCATAGGCTCAGGCTTGGAGTATGATGCGGCTGTTATAGATTCTGCTCCGAGTTTTCTCTCCCCGTTTGGATGTCCAAAATCCATAGACCCGTTACAAAATCTTCCCAAAGATGCAGATAAAATTTTTCTAATCACCGCACAAAAAGATTCAGTCCTTCCAAAAAGTATGACCTCCCCCCTAAGAGAGAGTGCCCAAGAGAGAGGTGCTAAAACATTGGACGCAGAGGAGTATGAACATCCATTCGCCGATAGAGATTTAGAGATTCATTATAAGCGAATGAGTACTATTTTAGAGTTTTTAGATACCAAATAACAGAAGCAAAACAGGAAGCAGCAAGAGGTCTGCAATAATCGCCATAAACATAGCAATCGTTGTCAAAAGCCCAAAATAGATGGTAGGAAGGAAGTTTGAGAGCACTAAGATAGAAAAACCTACCATTATAATAGTAGATGTATAAAACATCGCCGTTCCAATGCTGGCATGTGACTCACACATAGACATCTCTGCCTCGTTTGTCTGCCTGTAAAGCAGAGAGTATCTATAAATATAGTGTATAGTATCATCTACTGC
>NZ_JALOAA010000053.1 GCF_023229025.1 Sulfurimonas sp. | reverse complement strand
AGTACTGCTATTATAAGCACTATAACTAAAATTATTTGAACAATAAGTAGAAAACTAGTTGTCATTATATATATCCTGAGTTTTAAAAGTGGCGAATTATACCCAAAAAAACTAATTGTTGCAAAATAAGATATAATTTCAAAAAAATATTCGGAAAAATTAATGAATTTTAAAAACAGACTTCTCATAATTATTTTACTTTTTGTATCATTGCCCTATGTTTACGCTAAAAACTTAGATAAAAAGCCAACTATTGCTACAAGTACATTCTCTTTATACGATATATCAAAAAACATTGTCGGTGATAGTGCAGATACCTTTATGATTCTTCCCTTCGGAGTGGATGCTCACAGCTATGAGCCGACACCAAGGGATGTAGTAAAGATATTAAAAAGTGATTTAACTCTTTACAACGGCGCTTCCCTAGAGCCTTGGATAGATGGGTTTGAGTTTAAAAATAGAGCGCTTAATGTAAGTAGATATGTGAAGCTTATAGAGGTGTGTGAAGATGAAGATCACTCAGGGCACCATGACACTCACCACAAACATGGCAGTGTTGATCCACACTATTGGCAAGACCCTCAAAACATGATGCTTGCAACGGAGCAAATTACAAAAGAGTTAATTTTGCTATTTCCAAATAACAGAGCGTTATATGAAAAAAATAGAGATACATATATAAAAATGTTAAAAAAATTAGACCAAGAGTATAGAGAGAGTCTTTTGGCATGCGAACTAGATACAATTATCGTAAATCATAACGCTTTTTCTTACCTATCTAAGCGCTACAACTTTAATGTAGAAGCCCTTAGCGGACTCTCCCCAGAGGCTCAACCAAGCGGAAAAAATATGATAAAATTGATAGAGCATGTAAGGGAGCATAAAACTCCTGTCATATTTTTTGAGAGTTTTCTCAGCGATAAAGCGATGAAAAGTATAGCGCAAGAGGCAAATGTAGAAGTTGACGTGCTTCAACCTCTTGGCAATATTACCGCTGATGAGGCAAGAGAAAATCTTAGTTATGAAGAGATAATGAGAAGAAATTTGAAAAAAATAGCTAAAGCTTTGAAGTGCAGATGAAATTTGTAGTTCCTATTTTTGATATTAAAAACCTGAGCTTTGTTGTTAAGGGTCAAACTATTTTATCAAATATATCTTTGGAGATTTTTTGCTCTGAATATATCGCTATAATCGGTCCAAACGGAGGCGGTAAAACAACACTTATCCGTATGCTTTTAGGACTTGAGAAGCCTACAGGCGGTGAGGTTAGAATCTATGGTAAAAAATTATCAAATTTTAAAGAGTGGCATAAGATAGGGTATGTTCCACAGAGAGCCGCGCAAATAGATAGCTCTTTTCCGGCTACCGTTTTAGATATTGTAAAAATGGGCATAACATCACAAAGAGGTATATTTGGAACTTTTAGTAAGCTAGATATGCAGCTTGTTAATGATGCAATGCTTAAGATGGATATATTAGAGCTAAAAGATAAGATGGTGGGAACACTCTCAGGAGGGCAGAGACAAAGAGTTATGATTGCCCGTGCTCTTGCTTCAAAGCCGGAGATATTGATTTTGGATGAGCCAAATACAGGCGTAGATGTAGCCTCACAAAAAAATTTCTATGCCCTTTTAAGAGAGTTAAATAAAAAAGAGGGCATTACTATTGTTTTTATAACACATGATATAGGCGTTATTGCAGATGATATAGCAAGGCTCTTTACGATAAATCAAAAAGCTACAGTCTGCAATAACCCAAAACAAGCACTGAGCTGCGAAGAGATGAGCGAACTATATGGAATAGACGCACACCTTCTTCATGTTCATAAGCACGAGCATTAAAATGTTAGAGATGTTTGAATACGACTTTATGCAAAGAGCTTTTTTAGCCGGTATAATCATTGCGGTACTAGCTTCTATAAGTGGAACCTTTGTAGTTTTAAAACGCTACTCCCTAATTGGTGAGACATTGGCTCATTCGGCTCTTCTTGGAGTTGCTATCGGACTTGTTGCAGAGTATAATCCTTTATGGTCAGCTGTAGTATTTGCAGTTATCTCCGCTTGGTTGATTGAGTATTTAAGAAGCAGGTTTGCGCTTTATAGTGATGCCGTTCTTGCTATTTTACTCTCAGGTTCCCTAGCCATTGCAATCATTATTGTCTCCCTTGGCGGAGCATTTAACAACTCACTATTTTCATATCTTTTTGGCTCAATACTCTCGGTTAGCAGTAATGATATTGTCGTTATCGGGGTTTTTGGAGCTATATCATTAGCGACTCTGCTCTTTTTTTCAAAAGAGTTCTACTTTATAGCGTATGATGAAGAAGTAGCAAAAACAAGCGGTATAAAAGTGAACTTTTTAAATTTTCTACTTGTAAGCGTTGTTGCAATCATTATTGCACTCTCCATAAGAGTAGTAGGAAGCCTTCTTATAGGTGCTCTTATGATTATCCCTACTATTGCAGCACTTCAGTTTAGAGTAGGGTTTTTAAAAACTGTTCTTATCTCTCTTATGTTTTCACTACTTAGCGTACTGCTTGGGATGACATTATCATTTTACTTTTCACTTCCATCAGGAGCAACCATCGTGCTTTGTATAATCGTAATCTTTATTATTTCATTGGTTGCAAATAGACGATGAAGATAAGTTCAGAGTTTTCAAAACAAGCACTACACTATAATAACTATAATATTATACAAAACATGGTTATAGAAAAACTGCTCAGTCATGTAAAGCAAAAACCAAAACGTATTTTGGACTTGGGGTGCGGAAGCGGAAATCTATGTAGAGCAATTGATTGGGAATATGAACACTTCTGCGGAGTGGATTTTGCAAAGGGGATGCTAGAGCTACATCCAAAATCATCAAAGATAGAGCTTCTTTGTGCAGATTTTAATGATGAGAAACTTTTTAAAGAGACGCTTACATATATATATGATTTCATCTTTTCTGCTTCAGCTCTGCAGTGGTCAGATGATTTGGATAAGACTTTTAGCATGATTAAGGGGCTAAATGCTCCTGTTGCTTTGGCGATATTTACATCAAATACTTTTAAAACTATAAATAAAACGGCTTCAATAAACTCCATACTCAAAAGTTCTGATGAGGTAGAGAAGCTTTGTAAAAGATATTTTAATGCAGATTTTGAAGTTGTTGAGTATAGACTTGAATTTGAGTCGACTAGAGATATGTTTAAGTATATAAAAAGAAGCGGTGTAAGCGGGGCAAGAAAAATATTAAACTATAAAGAGAGCAAAAGGCTTCTTCGAGAGTATCCTTTAAGCTACTTGGAGTTTGAGGTAGCTTTTATCTACCCCTCTAAAAGATAAACAGCGTCACCCTTTGTTGCTTTTCCGGATTTTATCACTTTTGCAAAAATACCCCTCTCTTTTTTTAAAAGCCTAGGTATTCGCTTGTCTATCGTAGAGAGATGATTGCAGATTGTGCAGTTTTGACTTATCTCAAGCAACGCAGTACCAATTTTTAGTTTTGTGCCGATTGCTAAAGAGTATGGGTTGAAGTCAATCAAAAGATTTTCACCTAAATATCCATGTGGCATATCTATCCCATAACCTTTAACTAAATCGTAACTATCTATAGATGTAATTAAAATAGAACGACTACTATCCTTATTATAAAACTTATCCCCTATAGCACCAAGCTCATCAAGCTCGACTACGGGCTTATTGACTCTCTTAGAGCTCTCTCTTGTAGAGATAAAAAGTTCTAAAATTTTTCCAACCTGAATATTTGACATATCTCTCACCACTTTTTACTACTTTTATGTTTATGTAATTCTAACATATTTTACTACCAATTATAAAAACTATAAGTCAAGATAATTTGTAACAAAGTGTGAAGAAATATAAAAATGTGAGAAAATTATTACATTATTGATAATACTCCTTGACAATTTAATTATATTTCATATATAATCTCCGTCTTGCATTTTGTACTATGCATAAAAAATTGTACTATGCATACTATAAAAATCTACAAGATTAAAGAAGAAGGAGGTAGACGATAAATGAGTAAAATTTCTGAAAATAACTTAGAAACTACTACAAACAGTGTAGAGCAATCGAGTAGAAGAGATTTCTTCAAAAGAACAGCTGCTTATTCTGTAAGTGCAATCGCTGCTACAAGTATCTTAGCACCTGCTAAGCTATCGGCTGACGATGAAAACATTATTCACCATGTGGAGTGGGGAACAACATTAGGTGATGAGCTTAATAAGTATCCATACGGTATTCCGTCAAAGTATGAGCATAATGTCGTAAGAAGAACATCAAGTCTTCTTTCGTCAGGTGGAGACATGCATGCTGCTGTCTCAATGACACCGCTACATGAGCTAGAGGGTATTATTACGCCAAACGGTTTACATTTTACAAGAACACACAATGGTGTGGCACATGTAGATCCAAACAAGTTCAGACTTATGATTCACGGTCTTGTTGATAGACCAATTGTTTTAACTTTAGAAGAGTTAAAAAAATATCCGTCTGAGAGCAGAATTCTTTTTATGGAGTGTCCTGCTAACGGTGCTGCTGAGTGGAAAGGTCCTCAATTCAACTCGTTGCAGTTTGTAAAAGGTATGATGAGTAATGCTGAGTGGACAGGTGTTCGTCTAAAAACTATTCTTGATGAAATCGGTCTAAAACCTACTGCAAAGTGGATGCTAGCTGAAGGATCTGACGGTTCAGAGATGAGTAGAACAGTTCCTGTTGAGAAAGTTTTAGATGATGCAATGATTGTTTGGGCTCAAAACGGTGAGGCTATTAGACCGGAGCAAGGTTATCCTGTTCGTCTAATGTTACCGGGCTGGGAAGCAAACTTATGTGTTAAATGGCTAAAGCGTTTAGAGTTTGGTGCAGAGCCATGGTATTGTAAAGAAGAGACTTCTAAATATACGGTTCTTACTGCTAGCGGTAAAGCGATTCAGCATTTCTACCCGTTAGAAGTTAACTCAATTATCACAACTCCTTGTCCTGAAAAACCTTGGACAGACCTTAAAAAAGGTGATTTAGTAGAAGTTGAGGGTATTGCTTGGAGTGGTCACGGGACTATTACGGCAGTAGATATATCATTTGATGGCGGAGACAACTATGTTGAAGCGAGTCTTAAAGGATTAGTTCTTCCAAAATCATGGACAAGGTTCTCATATATGTACAGATATGAAGGCAAGCCTCTATTGCTTCAATCTCGTGCTATAGATGATGCCGGATATGTTCAACCTTCAGTTTCAGAAGAAAAAGAGATTATGGGTGTAGAAGGCGTTTATCATAGAAACTCAATTTGTACTTGGGAAGTTAGACAAGATGGTTCAGTTCATAATGTTCAAGTTAGAACAGACAACTGTCCAAAGTAGGGAGGGAGTAGATTATGATGAAAATAAATAGCAAATTAATTATTTTAGGAATTTCAGCAGTTGCAAGTAGCGCACTGTTTTTTACGGGCTGTTTCGCTTCAGGAACTACTACTGCAACAAGCTCTTCAGCAAAAGTTGAAGCTGCTGCGAGCGGTATGTATAATCCTACGAAAGATGCTCTAGACGGTGGTGTGACTTACAAAAGAGAAGGTGGAGCATATACAGCATATGCTATAAATGAGCAGTCGACAGCGGGTGTTAATTTCGGTAGAACTCCAACTCAAAATGAGTTAGAGGCTTGGGATACAGATATTATGCCTGACGGCACAGGATTGCCTGTAGGTTCAGGTACAGTAGAAGAGGGTGAAGAGCTATACGACAGAGATTGTGCAGTTTGTCATGGTGAGTTTGGTGCAGGCGGTAAAGGTTATCCGACATTGACAGGTGGATCTGTAGAGTCACTTAAAAATCAAAGAACTTGTCCGGGTAAAGATGCTCCAAACAGAACAATTGGCTCATATTGGCCACAAGCAAGTACGCTTATCTGGTATATTCGTGATGCTATGCCGTATGCAAACCCAAAAAGCTATACGCCAGATCAGATGTATGCTATGACAGCTTACTTATTAGCTGAGAACGGTATTCAAATAGATGGTGAAGATATTGAAGAGCTAAATCAAGATAACTTCAAAAAAATAGTAATGCCAAACCGTGATGGTTTTTATCCTAATATAGATGGAGAAAACGGTGTTGAGAACATGAGAGAGTTTTTTGCTGAACCTAAAAACTTTGGTGCAGTGGGAACACGCTGTATGACTGATTGCGGTAAAGAGCCTGTTATGAGAATTGCAAACGAGATTACAGCTGTTGAGCCTCCATACTCTACTGTGAGGGATCTTCCACCGGTAGATGATAATGCAGGACCTATATCAGAAGCTCAGAGATTGTATGAGAAGTCTTGTGCAGTTTGTCACAAAACAGATGCAATGGGCGCACCTGCTCTAGGAGATAAAAATGCTTGGGCTACAGTTATGGAGCAAGGCATAGATAGAGTTAACCATAACTCTATAAACGGTATTGGCGGAATGCCTCCAAAGGGCGGCGCTATGGATTTAAGTGACGAACAAATCAAAGATATTGTTAAATTTATGATAGAATCTAGTAAGTAAGACTTACTAGATTTACTAAACATTATACAAAGGAAAAAAAATGCAAAGAAGAAAATTTTTAAGTTTAAGTGCAGCAGCAGCAGCTGTAGCATCGGTTTTACCAGCTAGCTTAAGTGCTACAGATTTTAGAGCTACGGCTCCTAAGGCATGGGAAGCTCCTACTTCTCAAGAAGCTATTGAAGCACTATTTGGTTCAGCAGAAACAATTGATGGACAAATAGAGATTAAAGCTCCTAAGCTTGCAGAGAATGGTGGTGCAGTGCCAATCGGTATCAAGTCTAAAGTAGATTTAGCTACTGTTGCTTTATTTCAAGATGCAAATCCAAGAAGTGCTGTAGTGGTTATGGAGCTACCTGAAGGTTCTGTTGTTGATCTTATGACTAAGATTAAAATGAGAAAAACTGCTAATGTAACTGTTGTTGCAAAAGGCAGAGACGGTAAATTGTACTCAGCTGTACAAAAAGTAGAAGTATCAATCGGTGGTTGTGGAGGTTGATTTAAACCTAAATAACGCAGATATTAGTAAAAATAAAAAAAAGGATTAAATTATGAAAATAAAAGCTAAAGAAAAAAAAGGTGTTGTTGAAGTTAAAATGTTACTTGACAGTCCAATGATTGGTAAAGAGGAGTCTGAGACAAGAAAAGCGGAAGTTGAATTTATTACGCACATTACTGCTAAAATAAACGGTAAACTTGTGTGGGAAGCGTCAACAGGACCATTTCTATCTAAAAACCCTTACTTTATGTTTACAACTACTCAAGGTAAAAAGGGTGATGAGATTGTTATTGAGACTGTTGATAACAAAGGTGAAACTAATAGCGATAAAGACAAAATCAAATAAGTTTTATCATTTTTCTTCCTCCGGTTGGAGGAAGAATTATTAAAAGAAGAGTAAATTTGATTTGTTCTGTAACACTTCAACTATACTCTTAATGCAATAACAAATTAAAAATAAAAGGAAAAATCATGCTAAACAAAATGATAAAGCCACTACTTGCTTCAACAGCTGCATCGCTTTTTTTTGTAACGTCAGCTTATGCTGGAGGCGAAGCTCAAACTGCTGACTTTAAGTATAATCTTGAACCGAAGAAAGTTAGTGAAAATGTATGGTGTTTTTTTGGAGCACTTGAAATTCCGACTAGAGAAAATGGCGGAAACATGGTCAACACCTGCTATATAAAAGGTGACAATAGTTATGTTTTATGGGATACCGGTCCATCTTATATCTACGCTAAGCAAGCGTACGAAGCAGTAAGTAAAGTTGCCGGAGAGCTTCCTGTTAAGCATGTTATTTTAAGCCATGAACATGATGATCACTGGTTAGGAAATAACTACTACAAAGAGGTACATGGTGCTGAAATCATTGGCCCTGAATCCATAAACGAGAACTATCCTATTGGTCATGAAGACTCTAGAATGTTTAAGACGCTCTCTAAAAATGCTATAAGAGGCACGAAGATTATTCATGTCGATAAATGGTATAAAGAGACTATAAAGTTTAAAGTTGCAGGTGTAAATCTTGAGTATGTTCCGGTTGGAATGGGGCACTCTGTAGAGGATTATTTCCTATATATGCCTGATAACAAAGTTATTTTAGCAGGTGACTTAGTAATGAATGGAAGAATTACATCAAATAGAGATGGCTCTGTTGAGGGACAACTTTCTGCTCTTGAGGCTATTAACTCAAAAGATTGGACAACACTTATTCCAGGACATGGATTTATTATTGACAAAACAGCAACTGATGAGTCTGTGCAATATTTTACTCTAACAAAGGAGAGAGTTGAAGCTGCAATGGATGATGGTGTTGATAGTACTGGAATCGTTGAAGCCGTACCGCTAGAAGAGTTTAAAGATAAAGCTCTTTATGATCTGCTTCATGCAAGTAATATTACTAGAGCATATCTAGAGTTTGATATGGGTCTAGAGTAAAAAAATAGTAACTATTTAAGGTTTGGTATAAAGCCAAACCTTATCTTCTTGCTTTCCACTTCTTAAAAAAATATATCTTAATTAAATACTTTTTATTGATTATTAATTAGTATAGATTTCTCTAACGTATATAACTCATACCTTATCTGCTTAAAATTCTCACTATACTCGATATTATGAAGCTTATAAAGCTCTTCTAGTACTCTCGCTGACTCTTGCGCTCTTTTGAAGTTAGCAAGAATTATCGATGATATATCATCTCTATTAAGTTCGCTTTTGATTGTAGTTCTAAGAACATCATTTACGCTGTCACGCTCTTTTAGTAACTCTAATGTCTCTTTGATTTTTGCTTTATGTCTTAGTTGTTTTAATTGGGAGGAGATGTTTTTGTTGTTGTCTTTGTATCTTACGATATCTTCAACAACTCTTATACCTTCTTTGAGGCGGTTTAAATTAGCGTCAACCACCCGATAAAGTTCGGGTGGAAGTTGACTAGTCATCACTTCCAAATATACCAAAAAGGTGTAGAAGAGAAGTAAAAATATTTAAAAAGTCTAAGTAGAGTGCAATAGCACCATCAATAGGTGTCTCGTAAGCACCTTTTATTATATTTTGAGTATCATAAACTACCAATACACTAAATAGTATAACAACAGCTCCTGAGATTGCTATTGCCATTAATGGATTTCCCAAAAAGATATTAATAATTGAAAATGCAATAATAACTACCAAAGCTATCAATAGAGGCTTTCCATACCCTGAAAAATCTTTAGTTGTCTTAATAGCATAAAAGCTCATCGCGCCAAACACAAGAGATGTCATGGCAAAAGCATTTCCAACAATTGTTCCACCACCGTTCATTCCAAGTGTATGTGAAAGCAGTGGAGATAGCATTAAGCCTGTCATAAACACGAAGCCAAACATTACCGCTAAGTTGATACCTGGCTTATGTTTTACAAAATGCAACCCAATTAAGAGCCCAATTTCTAAAATAAGCAGAGGAAAAAAGTTGGCAGCAATTGTTCCAGCCATCGGCACACCAACGTAAGCTCCAACAGCACCTGCCATCATAGAAGCAGCAAAAAGCTTGTAAGTCTCTTTAACAAAAGATACAATTTGCGTGTCACTTCTAGTCTGAGTGCTGTATGTTGACGCATTTCCTCTCGCATAATCACGGTTGTAAAGTCCCATTTTCTTCCTTTATCTATGTAATACAAAATGATTTACATATTTGTATGTTTAAGAATTTTATACATAAAGAGTTAATAAATAGCAACATTACTAAGTATAGAGATTTATTATTAGCTAAAAAGAACAACAAAACGCATAAAACTTAACACTCTAGAGAACTTCTGAAATTTCTTTAAAAAACTATTGACAACTAAGAGTGATTTGCCTATAATTCCCCTCCACAAACACAGGGACCTAAAGTTTAGGACTCAATAGGACTTCGAGTTGAAGTTTATTAAGGATGTTTGAGATCATTGAAAACTAAGCAAGTAAATAGACTGATATAGCTATACAAATAGTTAAATTAGTCACTATAAGTTTACTTGAGACAAACTAATATAACAACAACCGTCTATTCTATTTGAATCCAATTTATTGGATCCCTATAGTAATAGATATAAAAAGTCCATAAGCTGTTCACGCGGTTTATGGCAAAAAGC
>NZ_JALOAA010000052.1 GCF_023229025.1 Sulfurimonas sp. | reverse complement strand
TTTTATAAAAAAAAGTGAGTTAGATGAAGAGCGCATAGTATATATAAATCAAGACCAATCACATATATCAACAATAAAAGAGACCTCTTTGGGTAAGCCTATCATAATAGTTACATACTCCCCATATGACAATAAGTTACATAGTAAGGGTTTTAAAAAGATTGCATCGACAAAAGATGAGTTTAATCTCTTGGTATTTGATGCCATGTTTACTACCACAAAAACGCTTACAGAGCATAAAAAGCAGTTTGAAGGGCTGAAAAAAGCAGTTGACAGGGCAGTTGCAATGCTTCATAAAGATCCAAAGCAGTTTTATGAAAAGATAAAACCCTACATCTTGGAGATTAGTTATAATGAGTTTAAAAGCGCTCTTGCCAATGTCATTTGGATAAACGAGGAGATTCCTTCTGAGATAAAAGGTAGAATTAAAAAAGAGAATTTTCCTATGCAAGATTTGATTTAAGATGCTACTTAGTATACAAAAATTTATTTTTTTATTAATCTCTATAATTTTTGGTACGCTCTACTTTTTGTTTATATACTACTATGTTGCACAGCAAGAAAAAACGGCATCGGCAATACTAAGAGTAATAAACTCCCAAATGTTAGAGACTAGCTACCATCTATCTAAGAGTATCGGTAGTGTAGAGGATGTGGTCTCTTTTCGTTCTATGCTTGATAGGATTGCTTTAAATAGCGATTTTATTGATTCTATTTTTATACATAATGAAGATGAGATACTAATCTCAACAGATCCCTTTATCCGTAAAACAATATCAACAAACCTAATTTTTAATGATGCTCTATCCGCTTATGACAAGCTTGAGCAAATTGAGGCTATTGAAGAGGATATAAGAATTTATGAGGGGAAAAAACCGACTCTCTTAAAGCTGACGTTTGTTCTTGACAAAGATGAAATAGCACTCTACTTTAGTGATAAACAATCAACCTTTTTGTTATATTTTGGATTTATTCCAGCTTTTGTACTTATTTTTTTATGGTTTTTTTTACGCAGTTTTGTAGCAAATCCACTAGAGAGACTTCGTCAATTTGCATATTATCAAAGTGATGTACCTAAGGCTTTTAGATTAAAAGAGCTTGAGACTATTCGATATTCAATGGTTCAAACTTTTCAACGACTTGAGAATGAAAAAAAAGAGCTCTACTCAATGGCAAGAACAGATATGCTTAGCGGGCTTGCAAACAGAAATGCTCTTGAGGAGTATGTAGAGCGTCTAATCTTCAACTCTTCTCGTGAAGGCAAGGAGTTTGCTTTTTTATTTTTAGATCTTGATAACTTTAAAGATATAAATGACTCTTTGGGGCATAATGTGGGGGATGAACTTTTAAAAAAGATATCATCTATAATTAGCGAGGCTCTGCGCTCAAACGATTTTGTAGCTCGCGTTGGCGGAGATGAGTTTGTTATTATAGTTGAGAAGTATAGTTCAATTATGGAGTTAACGGCAACAGTAGAGAGAGTGCAAAAGTATCTAGCCCAAACTTGGATAATCCAAACTCATCCGATAAATATTGGAAGTAGTGTAGGAATCGCTTTTTACCCAAAAGACGGCGACGATTTAATCTCACTTATGAAAAACTCTGATATTGCTATGTATGAGGCTAAAAACAGAGGCCGCGCAAGATATCACTTCTTTACAGAAGAGCTTAACAAACGAGTTCAAGATACTATCTCCCTTGATAAAGAGATGAGAAAGGCGCTCTTAAATAATGAGTACCGGCTTTACTACCAGCCAAAGGTTGATATAAAAAGCAACACTGTTATAGGAGCCGAGGCTCTTATAAGATGGATAAGTCCAGAAAAAGGAGTGATACCGCCAAGTATTTTTATTCCGCTTGCTGAGGAGAACGGCTTTATTGCCGAGCTTGGATGGTGGGTAGTAGAAGAGGCTATAAGGCAGTACTGCTTATGGAGAGAGAGTGGTATAGATATTATTATCTCTATAAATATCTCTGCAAAACAGCTCTTAGACAAAGAGTTTATATATAAGTTTAAAAATCTTTTAGATGAAAACAGAGTTAATCCAAGCAGGATTGATATTGAGATTACCGAGTATCTGTTTTTGCAGCATACTCAAGAGAACGCTCAAGTACTTCATGAACTTCATAGTTACGGCGTTACTATATCGCTTGATGATTTTGGAACAGGCTACTCATCACTTTCATATCTGAAAAGATTTCCTGTTGATAATCTAAAAATAGATAAGGCGTTTATAGATGATTATGATAGTAAAAGTGGAGCTATTTTCATTGAAACTATTGTAAAGATGGGACAAACTTTAAACATGCAAGTAATTGCCGAGGGTGCTGAACACAAAGAGCAAATCGACTACCTAAAGAGCATAGGATGTGACCAATATCAGGGTTACTACTTCTCAAAACCTTTAAGTGTAGATGATTTTAAAACTCTATATTTAAAGCAGGTATAATATGCAAATATGCGCTATTAATACAATATAAACATCATTTTGGATAAAATATCAAAATTTTTATGTAGTAATTATTGGAGAGGTAAATGGATGCAGCCAAATATATTTGGATGAATGGTAAGTTTGTTGCTTGGGGTGATGCGAAAGTTCATGTGTTATCCCATACACTACACTATGGAAATGGTGTTATTGAGGGTACAAAAGCGTATAAGACAGAGCGTGGATATGCAATTTTTCGTCTAAATGACCATACAAAAAGATTAAAAGAGTCTGCAAAAATGACACTTTTAAATATTCCCTACTCTGTAGAGGAGATGAATCAAGCTCAAGTAGAGTTAATTAGAAAAAATGAGTTTAAAGGCGATAATGTCTATATTCGTCCATTTGCATTTTTAGGTTATGGTGTTATGGGAGTTTATCATAAAGATGCTCCGGTAGAGACTGCAATAGCAGCATGGGAGTGGGGTGCTTATCTTGGTGAAGAGGGCATGAAAAAAGGTATAAAGTTAAAAATTGTATCTATGACAAGACCTGCTAACACGTCAAACATGGGTAAAGCAAAAGCAACGGCAAATTATTTAAACTCTCAAATGGCAAAATATGAAGCTATTGATTGCGGATATGAAGAGGCACTTCTGCTTGATGATCAGGGATATATTGCAGAGGCAAGCGGTGCTAGCTTTTTTATGGTAAAAAATGGTGTATTGATTACCCCTCCAAATGATAACTCACTAGAATCAATCACTCAAAAAACAGTTATTGAGATGGCACAGAAGATGGGCATTACAGTTGAGCGTCGCCGCATCTCAAGAGAAGATGTATATATTGCAGACGAGGCGTTTTTAACCGGAACCGCGGCTGAGATAACACCGGTTCGTCTTATAGATGCTAGAGAGATAGGGTGTGGAGCGCGTGGCGAGATTACTGAAAAATTACAGAGTGCGTACTTCGATATAGTATTTGGACGCAATAAAGAGTATGAACACTACCTTACGTACGTATAATAATATAGCAGCTTATAGTTCTCGAAAAACTTTGTTTTTCGTAGCTTTAGGGGGTTGTAGGGACATTTGTCCCTGCCACAAAACGAAGTTTCTTTAGAAAAACGGACGCGTTCGTTTTAGTGCGTAATATCAAATAAAAGGAATAAAAAAATGAAGGACAGTATAACAATGGCATCAGATATGAATGACTACTTTAACAAAAAAAAGAGCGAAGGAGCCGGCAGTCAAAAGAGATCAAGCGGCGGAAGCGGCGGTGGACCAAATATACCTCAGATGCCAAAGATGGACTTTAACTTTGGCGGCGGTAAAGCCGGTATAGCATATTTTATAATAGCTGTTGTACTGGTATTGGTGCTTGCTAAGCCGTTTACTATTATTGAAGAGGGTCAAAGAGGAATACTTAGTACAAACGGTAAATATTCTGATCAAGCACTTCTTCCGGGACTTCATTTTATTGTTCCAATCATTCAAAAAGTGTATAAAGTCGATACAAAAGTTCGTATAGTAAACTATGCATCTACTATTGAAACCGGAACAAGTGATGCGCTTGGTGTAAATGTCAGACCTGCTATTACTGTTCTTGATAAGCGTGGACTACCTGTCTCTATAGAACTTACCGTTCAGTACAGACTTGATGCACAATTTGCAGCTCAAACTATTTCAAACTGGGGTTTTGCTTGGGAAGATAAAATTATTAACCCTGTAGCAAGAGATATTGTTCGTAATGTTGTCGGTAAATATGATGCAGAATCGCTTCCTCAGATGAGAAATACGATTGCAACAGAGATTGATACGCAGATAAGAGCTAATATAGAGAGTCTTGAGAATACTCCTGCAGATTTACAATCTATTCAACTTCGTGCAATAATTTTGCCTCCAAAAGTAAAAGAGCAGATAGAAAACGTTCAAATAGCAAAGCAGCAAGTTCAACGTGCGGAGCAAGAGGTACAACGTGCGGAGCAAGAGGCACTAAGACGTGCTGCAGAGTCAAGAGGTATTGCTGAAAAAGCTAGAATTGAGGCACAAGGTTTGGCAGATGCCGTTACTATTGAAGCTGAAGCAAAAGCAAAAGCCAACTACTTAATCTCAAAATCGTTGACTCCGGACCTTTTAAAACTTGAGCAGATTCAAGTTCAGGGTAAATTTAACGATGCGCTCAAAGAGAACAAAGATGCAAAAATATTCTTAACACCTGGTGGTTCAACTCCAAATATCTGGGTTGATATGAAAGATCCTCAAAGAAAAGCATCATTAACTAACTAATATGCAAGATACAGTAAACAGGATAGATTGGCAAAAGATTTCCCTTTTGCCTGTTATTGTTCAAGATCTAAACAGCGGTGAAGTTTTGATGATGGCTTACATGAACAAAGAGGCTCTTGAGCTATCCTTAAAAACAAAAACAGCGCACTACTTCTCCCGCTCCAAACAACGTCTTTGGAAAAAGGGCGAGAGCAGCGGGCATACTCAAGAGATAGACTCTTTTTATATAGATTGTGATAATGACACACTCTTAATCAAAGTGATACAAAACGGTGTAGCATGTCATACAGGTCGTCGTTCATGCTTTTTTACAGAGTTAGAATCAGGTGATATTCAAAGCGATGTAGAAGTAAGCAGTGAGTCACTCTACGGTACTATCGATACTCTTTATCATACAATTCAAGAGAGAAAAAATGCAAACCCCGACTCCTCATGGACTGCAAAACTCTTAAGCAAAGGCGATAACGCAATTTTGAAAAAAGTTGTAGAGGAGGCGGGAGAGTTTAGTTTTGCTTACAAGGATAATGATGAAGGCGAGATGATATACGAGGCAGCAGACTTAACATATCACATGCTAGTTGCACTTGCTGCAAAAAATATCTCTCCCGATAGAGTTAAGCAGGAGTTGGCTCGCAGATTTGGCATGAGCGGAATAGCTGAGAAAAACTCAAGAGATTCTTAAAGCATGACAGGAGTAATTACTAAATTTCTAAATGAGCTGATAATTTATGATTATATTCTGTTTGCATCCCTATTTTTACTTTTTATTCTTTTTGTAACATTAGGCATACTTCTTAGAAACAGAGTAGTTGTCGCCCTCTTTTTTATACTCTTTGCGTTTTTTGGACTTATAGTAGGCTCAACATACGGTTACAGCAAAATGCATGAGTATATATTTAAAAATCAAACCTCAATAATAAGTCAAAAAAAATTAAATTTTACTCAAGCAATTGTTCTTTATGGAGCGGTAAAAAATATCTCAGATAGAGATTTTTCAAGCTGTCAAATCACAGCTACAGTCTATAAAAACACGGGAAAGAAGATAAAAGATTATATACTTAGGCTTAAACCACTTAATAAAATGTCGATTATTGAGGATAGTATCGTAAAAGATGAGAAGAGGGAGTTTAAGATGATAATTGAGCCTTTTACATACGGCGGCGACTACAATATTACGTTGGGAGCAAAGTGCAGATGATTACACTGTTTAATGAGTGGCACTATATTGCTTTAGCGGTTATTTTATTAATTCTTATTGGCGGCATAGCGCTAGCATTTAAAAAAGAAAATTTTAAAATAAGATCTCAAATAATCTTCTCAACTCTTCTAATAACTTCTGTTATGGCGGGTTTTAGCATCTTGGTAGTAGATAAATATACAAAAATAGCAAAACTTTATAAGTTGGAGAATAAAAGAAACCTTAGCACCGAAGAGATAATGTATAGCGGTGTAGTAAAGAATGAAGGAAAGCACAAAATAGGTAAGGTTATCTTTGAGATTAAACTTGTAAACAAAGGGCACATAAGCGGTAATGTAAAAGCAGGATCATTTTATAAGCCAAGTGGGTTTTTTGATTTTTTCTCAGGAGGGAGTTTTAACTCTAATGTTAAAGTTCAGCAGATAACCCATGAGTTTGTGGTAGCTAAAGATTTAATACCGGGAGAATCTAGAGAGTTTAGGGTCTATTTTGCCTATCCTCCACACTTTAGGGGTGTAACTCAATTCTCAAAGCTATACGCTCACTAATATTTAACTCCTAAAGACTTGAGTGCCATATTTATTTTTCTGATTTGACTATTTTTGTCTCTACACCACTCCGGAGAGAGCAGGGAGTTGTCATCTATCCCCGCTGTTACTCTCTGAACCGACATACCCTTTGGCTTCATTTTTATCGCTTCTACTAAAACATCTAAATACTCATCTTCAGTAATGGGTGTGAATTTTCCCTTGATGAAATCATTTGCAAGTGCTGTCTTTTTTACTACATATAGCGGATGATACTTCACAGAGTCTATGCCCCAGCTATAAGCCTCTTTAGCAGTACGAAGCATCATCTCTTTTGTCTCATCGGGAAGTCCAAATATTAGATGCCCGCAAACGTTTAGACCTCTATTTTTTGCTTTTAAAATCCACTCTTTAACATTTGCGCTGTCATGTCCGCGATTTATTTTTTGTAGAGTCTCATCATATACCGATTGAATTCCAAACTCAATCCATATCTCTTTGTCTTTGGCAAGTTCTGCTAAATAGTCTAGTGTCTCCTCTGTTATGCTGTCTGAGCGAGTGCCAATACTAAGCCCTACAACATCATCAAACGAGAGAGCCCTGTCATAAAGAGCCTTTAGTGTTTCAAACGGTGCATAGGTGTTTGTAAAGGATTGGAAATAGGCTAGGAACTTCTTTGCTCCATACTCTTGGCGCTGTCTTTTACTGATGGCGTTAAATTGCATCTCCAGTTGAGCTAACTGTTTATCAAGATTTGGATTTGTTTTAGACTCTAAATTTAGGTAAAAACCCTTTAACTCCTGAGTTTCACCGGTACTTGCGCTAAAAGAGTCATTTTCACAAAAGGTACACCCGCCTTTAGCTACTGTTCCGTCAATATTTGGACATGTAAATCCAGATATATTAATACCGACTTTATAGACTCTGCAACCAAACTTAGCCTTTAAGTAGTTACCAAAAGTATTTACTTGTTCCATTAAACTATATATTTTCCGGTAAAACAAGCTGTACAGTAGTTGTCTTCTTCTGAATTAACACTTCTTAAAAGCGAAGCTTCATCAAGATAGGCTAATGAATCCGCTTCGATAAACTCACATATATCATCTTGAGACATATTAGCAGCTATTAGTTTATCTTTGTCAGGCGTATCTACACCGTAAAAACATGGATCTGTTGTCGGGGGAGAGGATACTCTCATGTGAACCTCACTCGCTCCAGCCTCCTTTAGCATTCTTATAATTCTCTTTGAGGTTGTCCCGCGAACGATAGAGTCATCAACAACTATAACTCTTTTTCCTTTGATTATATCAATCATGGGGGATAGTTTCATCTTAACTTTAAGGTCTCTCATCTCTTGTGTCGGCTCAATAAAAGTCCGTCCAATATAGTGATTACGCATAATTCCCATCTCATAAGGGATACCGCTCTCTTGTGCATAACCTATGGCTGCAGGAACTCCGCCATCGGGAACCGGAATTACCATATCAGCCTCAACCGGTTTAATAAGCGCTAACTCTCTGCCCATATTTTTTCTAGTCTGGTAAACACTCTGACCAAATACTTTTGAGTCTGGTCTTGAAAAATATACATATTCAAAAATACAGTGCTTTGGAGTAGGTTCAAAAACCTTTATGCTTCTTGGCTCTTCGCCTTCGTTAAATATTAGAAGTTCCCCGGGTTCAACGTCTCTTATGAACTCAGCACCGACAAGGTCAAATGCACAAGTCTCACTTGCAACTATATAGCCCCCTCCCGGAAGTTTTCCTAGACTTAATGGTCGAAAACCATGTCTATCACGCATTGCAAACATCTTTGTTCTGCTTAAAAATACAAGGGAGAAAGCACCCTCTATTTTTTGTACAGCATCAATAATTCTATCAAGGAGTTTTCTTTTTTCGCTTTTGGCAATAAGGTGTATAAGATTTTCAGTATCCATAAAGGTTTGAAAAATAGCACCTTTATCAATTAGCTTGTTTCTAATCTCTTCGGCATTTGTAAGATTACCGTTATGAACAATCGCCATCTCGCCCAAGTCATATCTTGCAAATACCGGTTGAGCATCTAAAATGGAGTCATCTCCGGCAGTTGAGTAGCGTGTATGTCCAATTGCGCTTGAGCCCCTTAGGGTTTCAAGTTTTTTCTCATCAAATACCCGCATAACTAAACCGCGCTTTTTGATTGTTTGAAGTTTTGTTCCGTCTGAGGAGCTGATTCCTGCTGCTTCTTGTCCACGATGCTGAAGTGCATGTAGCGAAAAATAAGCTAATTTTGAAGCTTCTTTATTACCGTAGATTCCTACAACTGCACATTTTTCATTTACATCTTTTAGCACATTTTCTCCTCGAGAATATTTAACGGAATTATACTAAAAGCAAATTAAATAGAGTTTATTTTACAACTCAAGACAGTCACTTATGGAGTAAAGTCCCGCCTCTTTGTTTACTAGCCAAGAGGCTGCTCTTATAGCACCTTTGCTAAAGGTGTTTCTTGAGGTCGCCGTATGGTTTAGCTCTATAAATTCACCGTCATTATAAAAACCAACAGTATGACGCCCGACTATATCTCCGCCACGAAGAGCCATAACTGCGATTTCATCTCTGCTTCTCTCACCGATATTACCGTCTCTACCACTTATGCGTACACTATCTAGATTAGCTCCACGACCGCGCGCTGCCGACTCACCAAGAGTAAGAGCCGTTCCGCTTGGAGCATCTTTTTTATGCTTGTGGTGCATCTCAACTATCTCTATATCAAAACCCTCAAGTGCAGCTGCAGCTTGATAGACTAGATTGTTTAAGAGTGCAACGCCAAGAGACATGTTTGTAGCATATAAAATCGGCATACTCTCACTGGCTTGCCTTAGGAGATTAAGTTGATGAGCGCTTAATCCGGTTGTTCCAATAACAAGTGGTTTTGGAGTTTTTATAGCAGCTTCAAGAAGGATTTCACAAGCCTCAGGAAGAGAGAAGTCGATAACAATGTCGCATCCATTTAAAAATGATTCTATATCCGTGCTTACCAAAACGGATGGGTCAATGGAGAAGTCGAGAGAACTTCTGACATATACAGAGCTTAAACTTATATTATCACTCTCTTTTAAATCATCTATAATTAACCTGCCGACTCTGCCATTTGCACCAAAAACACCAACTCGTGTCATTTAATTCTCCTATTAAATAAATTAATTTAATTTTTCATCTACATAAGATATAGCTTCAAGTGCAGCTACGGCACCGTCACCCGCAGCACTAACAACCTGTTTTGGAGCAGCTATACGCATATCGCCTGCTGCAAAAAGACCTTCAACCGAGGTATTCATGCTGATATCAACAATTATTTCTCCCTGCTTGCTTACATCACATAGAAAGCTTCCATCTTCTTGAATTAGAGTTTGATTATTTACATCGTTTCCGACAAAAACAAAAACACCTGGTGCTTTTATATCACGAATCTCTCCATTGCTGTTTTTTACCTTGATACCGATAACTCCCATATTATCGCCGTAAACTTCTTCGGGAGTAGTGTTTAAAATAAGCTCAATATTTTCGGAATTTTCTACTCTTTTTACTGTGTTTGGAGCTGCACGAAATGAGTCACGTCTATGGATGAGATAGACTTTAGAGCATATTTTCGCAAGGTATAGAGCCTCCTCTAAGGCAGTATCTCCGCCGCCGATTACAGCAACTTCTTTTCCTTTATAGAAAAAACCATCA
>NZ_JALOAA010000051.1 GCF_023229025.1 Sulfurimonas sp. | reverse complement strand
GAAGTTTCTATGGCACAGACGACACTTTGAGTTGCCGACATAATTATACTCCCCCGAATTTATAGCATCATTATATGCTCTATCTCCCATAGATTGCTTTAAAGGAATCTCAGGCATTGGAGAGTTCAACTCATCAATAACTCTTTGATCCTCGACTGCATATAGATTTACAAAAAAAAGTAATGCTAAAACAACTGAGATTTTTTTAAAATAACTAATATTCATTCATCTTACTCTTTGATATTTATTTAAAATAGGATAATATTTACCTCTTTTTGATTATATCATTTTAAATATTGAATATTTCTAAAATTTAAATAGCAGTTATAATAAAGTAAGAGAGGTAAGCAAATCCCAAACCTTAAAATAATCATAAATTAAGTTTCCTGTAAGTAAAAAAAGATATACTTTCGCCAATTAAACGGGCATTTTAAATGTTAATGTTAAGAAAATTACTTGAAAGGTTCAAGAATGAAATTCACAAAAATTGCAACTCCTGAACAAATTGATCAAAAATGGGTTTTGATTGATGCTGAAGGTAAAACTTTTGGTCGTGTAATTACTGAAGTTGCAACTATACTTCGTGGTAAAAACAAACCATGTTTTACTCCAAATATTGACTGTGGAGACTATGTAGTAGTAGTTAATGCTTCAAAAGCAAAATTCAACGGTCTTGGCAAAATTGCAAATAAAGAGTATTTTTCATACTCCGGCTACTTCGGTAGTACAAAAAGCGTTAAGATGACTGAGCTTTTAGAGAAAAACCCTGAGAAGCTTTTTAAGCTTGCTACTCGCGGTATGCTTCCAAAAACAAAACTTGGTGCTAAAATGCTTAAAAAATTAAAAATTTATGCAGGTGCTGAGCATCCTCACACTGCACAACTAGCTAAGTAAGGAAACCAGATGGCAAAAATATATGCAACAGGACGTCGTAAAGCGTCAATAGCAAAAGTATGGTTAACTCCAGGTAGCGGAAATATGACTATAAACGGTCTTTCAATAGATGCATGGTTAGGTGGGTTAGAGGCTAAAAAACTTCGTGTTAAGCAACCTCTTGCACTAACTAAGCAAGATACATCTGTTGATATCGTAGCAACTACTTTAGGTGGTGGTTTCGGAGGTCAAGCTGACGCACTTCGTCACGGTATATCTCGTGCATTAGTAAAATTTAACCCAGAGTTAAAAGCAATCCTTAAACCAGAAGGCATGATGACTCGTGATTCACGTGTTGTTGAGCGTAAGAAGCCAGGTAAGCGTAAAGCACGTCGTTCTCGCCAGTTCTCTAAGCGTTAAGCTTCTCTTTGAGAAAACGCTAGTTTTAAGAACAATTTTCCGGCGCATTTTGTGCCGGAAATATCTCTCTATCTTTATTTATTAACACTCTCCTATATTTTACTTTGGTATAATCACTCAAAAAAAGAGTACTTTTGCGCTATTTACTACTAATTTTTGTATCGGTTCAAATTTTTGCCTCAACACTTCATTTGGCGACATCAGCAAATCCATCAAGATTAAACCCCATATTGGCAACTGACTCTAGTTCATCTGAAATAACCGGATTTTTATTTAACGGACTTGTAAAATATGATAAAGATTTATCAACAATAGTAGGAGACTTGGCAAAAGAGTTCTATTTTGAAGATGATAAGACCCTTATCTTTAAGCTTCGCAAAAATGTAAAGTGGCATGATGGCAATCCTTTTAGCGCAAAGGATGTAGTTTTTACTTATGAAGTGCTAATATCACCACAGATAAGCTCCCCGTACAGCTCCAGTTTTAGATTTGTTCAGAGTGTAGAAGCGGTTGATGACTTTACTATCAAGGTAAAGTATAAAGAGCCTTATTTTAAGGCGCTAGAGACTTGGATGATGGGTATATTGCCACAACATGTGCTAAGAGATGAGCAAAATTTGATGAGCGCTTCATTTAATACAAATCCCATAGGTACGGGAGCATATAAACTTGAGCAGCTTGAACACTCTAAAAATATCATATTAGCTGCCTTTGATGACTATTTTGAGGGGCGCGCTAAAATTGATAAAATCTCCTTTCATGTTATAGCTGACCCAATGACACGATTTTTAATGCTAAAATCCGGGGCACTTGATGTAGGAAGTATTGAGCCTATGCAGTATGAGAGGCAGTTAAATGATGATTTTTTTAGTAAGTTTAATATATATGAAAATATCTCGCAATCATATACTTATCTGGGCTTTAATCTTCGTCATGAGAAGTTTAAAAATCCAAAAATCAGAGAAGCGCTATCTTTGGCAATTGATAGAGAGGAGCTGGTTAAAATTCTATTTTTTGGTCATGCAGAGGTTTGTACAGGACCTTTTCTACCGGCTAGCAAAGCGTTTAACAGCGATGTAAAAGCACCACTGCAAAATATAAAAAGAGCAAAAGAGCTTTTAAGCAAAGCAGGGTATGATGAAAAAAACCCTTTTAGCTTTGAGATTGTGACTTCAAACTCTAGTGAAATTAGACCATATGCCGCTCAGATACTACAGTACCAACTAAAAAAAGCCGGAGTAGATGTTACATTGAGGGTTATGGAGTGGCAGGCATTTTTAAATATGGTAGTTTTTCCGCATAAGTTTGAGAGTGTACTTCTTGGATGGGGACTCTCGCCAACACCCGACCCTTACATGTTCTGGCATAGCGACAACGATAAGCAGGGTGGTTTTAACTTGGTTGGGTACCACAACGATAAAATAGATAGAATGATTGAAGAGTCACAAAGCATGATAGAGAGTAAAGAGCTATCAGCCATATGGAGAGAGATGTTTAAGATAATAACAGATGAGAACCCTTACCTCTTTTTGTATATTCCAAATGCTATTACGACTGTAAGCAAAGATATAAAAAATATCCAGCCAAGCCCTAGCGGAATCTGGCATAACTATATAAAGTGGGAAAAAAATGATAATACTTTTTGATTTAGACGGGACTCTCATAGATTCAACAGAAGCAATATTGGAGTCATTTGAGCACTCTTTTGATTTTCACAAACTACCAAGAAGGGATAATGAGGAGATAAAATCTCTCATAGGGTACCCACTTGATATTATGTATAAAGAGCTTGGGGTTGAAAAAGAGAGTATTTCTGATTTGATTGCTACGTATAAAGGACACTATAGAGATATTTCAACTCAAAAAACAGTGCTTTTAAAAAATGCAAAAGAGGCAATAGAGCTAGCAAGTCGGTTTGCAACGCTAGGAATTGTGACGACAAAAACAGGGCACTACTCTAAGGTACTAATGGAGCATTTTGGCGTCATGCATCACTTTGAAGTGTTAATCGGCAGAGAGGATGTAGAGAATCCTAAGCCACACGCAGAGCCTATAACAAAAGCTCTGCAAAAATTAGATATAAAAAATAGAGAAGTATGGATGATTGGCGATACAAAACTCGACCTCATTGCGGCAAAAAGTGCAAATGTAAACTCCATAGGAGTTTTGAGTGGTTATGATAAAATAGAGACATTAAAAATGTTCACAAATGTTATATTGAATGATGCCTTAGAAGCTGCTATCTATCTGCAAAATAGGAAAAAATAACACACTTTTGCCTGTTCTTAATTAGGAGTAAAACATCAAGCTATTTTTAAGAACAACTTGTCTAGAATAAGGGGTAAAATAGAATTGAGAGTTCTTAATATTAAATACAAGGAGAGTTTATGCTAGAGATCAGATGGCATAGTCGTGCCGGACAAGGGGCTGTAACCGGTGCTAAAGGTTTGGCCGATGTTGTTTCTACTACAGGTAAACATGTTCAGGCATTTGCATTTTATGGTTCTGCAAAACGTGGAGCGGCAATGACAGCATACAATCGCGTTGATGATGAAGTAATAATGAATCATGAAAAATATATGAAACCTGATTATGTTTTTGTTATTGACCCCGCATTGGCAATAACAACAGATATAACAATAAATCATAAAGAGACGACAAAATATATAATCACTACTCACTTAAGCAAAGAAGAACTAATTAAAGCTCAGCCTAAGCTAGAAGGAAAAGAGGTTTACACCGTAGATTGTATTACTATTGCAAACGAAACTATTGGTCGCCCGATTCCAAATACGCCTATGCTTGGTGCATTTATGAAAGTTTCCGGAATGTATGAAATTGATTTTTTTAAAGATAGCATGAAGAGAGTTCTTGAAAAGTTACCACAAAAGATTATCGATTCAAATATGCTTGCAATTCAGCGCGCATACGATGAAGTAAAGTAAGGGATTTATTATGGCAAAAAAAGGATGGGATGAGTTTGAAATCGGAGCAATGCTGCGCACTTTCGACGGAAAAATAGACGATATAGCTGGAACAAGACAAGAAGATCGTGCATATTCACAAAATAGCTCTTATACTGCAAGTGTTGCTGATTGGAGATTGATTAAGCCTATATTTAACAAAGATTACTGTATTGATTGTCAATTTTGTTGGATATATTGTCCGGATGTTTCAATAATATCAAGAGATAAAAAGCTAATCGGTGTAGATATGGATCACTGTAAGGGATGTGGAATATGTGTTGAGGTTTGCCCTACAAACCCTAAATCACTTCTAATGTTCCCAGAGCAAGCCGATGAAGAGACAGAGATCGCTAATTGGCCTAAAAAAGATGAGGAGGAAGCGTAATGGCATTTGATAAGATGGAACTAAGAGATATCGAAGTTTGGGATGGAAACTTTGCTGCTGCTCAAGCAATGAGACAGTGTCAAATTGATGTTGTTGCAGCATATCCTATTACGCCGTCAACTCCTATAGTTGAAGGCTATGCAAAGTTTTTGGCTGATGGTTATGTAGAGGGTGAGTTTGTAATGGTTGAGTCTGAGCATGCTGCAATGTCCGGCTGTATAGGTGCAGCTGCTGCAGGAGGGCGTGTTGCTACAGCTACCTCCTCTCAGGGATTTGCGCTTATGGTTGAGACGCTCTACCAAGCTTCAGGTATGCGTTTGCCAATCGTACTTAATGTGGTAAACCGTGCACTTGCTGCTCCGCTTAATGTTAACGGTGATCACTCAGATATGTATTTAGGACGTGACAGTGGATGGATTCAGTTTGATGCATACTGCCCGCAAGATGCGTATGATTTGAATTTTATTGCATTTAAAGTTAGTGAAGATCATGATGTTAGGCTTCCATGTATGGTTCATCAAGATGGCTTCTTGACTTCTCATACAGCACAGGGTGTTCACACTTTAACTGATGACCAAGGGTATGGTTTTGTTGGGGAGTTCAAGCCTATGAACGATATGCTTGACTTTGAACATCCCGTAACTCATGGTGTTCAGACAGAAGAGGATTGGCACTTTGAGCATAAAGCTCGTCAACATAATGATTTGATGACAAAAGTTATGCCGAAAATCCAAGCAGCGTTTGATGATTTTGAAAAATTAAGCGGACGCAAATACAATATAGTAGAGAAGTATGATATGGATGATGCTGACGTATGTGTCGTATGTATGGGTACTTCGGTTGAGACTGCACGTGAAGTAGCAACGGAGATGAGAGCACAAGGCATAAAAGCCGGCGTAGTTGGAATTCGTGTAATTCGCCCGTTTCCGTTTTTTGAAATTAGAGAGGCATTAAAAGATATTAAAGCTATAGCAGCACTTGATCGCTCATCTCCGGGCGGTACTGTTGGAATGCTTTTTAATGAGATAGCAGGCTCACTCTATAACAGTGACTCAAAAGCACTCCTATCAGGCTATGTATATGGACTAGGTGGACGTGATTTAACTAAAGCTAATTTAGTTGCTCTCTTTAAAGAGTTACAAGCAAATGTTGATGCAGGTAAAGTAACTACACCTCTACAACAGTTTATCGGTGTTCGTGGACCGAAACTAGCATACCTATAAGGAGAAACCGTGAGTGAAATGAAAAAAATAAAAAACTTAAAAGAGTTTTCAACATCGGCTGACCGCTTTGAGGGTGCGAATCTTTTGTGCCCTGGTTGTGCGCACTCGATTATTGTTCGTGAAGTATTAAACGCAACAAATGATGATATGGTTTTATCAGCATCAACGGGATGTCTTGAAGTTTGTACGGCAGTTTATCCTTATACATCTTGGGATGCTTCTTGGATACATATTGGATTTGAAAACGGCTCAACAGCTGTTGCGGGTGCAGAGAGTATGTATAAAGCACTTAAAAATAAGGGTCGTCTAAAGCAGCCTGAGCGCAATCCTAAGTTTGTATCTTTTGCAGGAGACGGTGCATCTTACGATATTGGTTTTCAGTGGATATCCGGATGTATGGAGCGTGGACACAATATAATGCATGTTGTTCTTGATAATGAAGTTTATGCAAACACAGGTGGACAACGTTCAAGCTCTACTCCTATAGGCTCTTCTGCAACAACGTCACCGGCAGGTCGTGTCAGTTACGGTGAGAAGAAAAACAAAAAAGATATGGTAGCAATTATGGCTGCGCATGGTATTCCATACTCGGCACAAGTTGCTCCAAATAAGTGGAAGGATATGGTAAAGAAGATTCAGCACGGCTTTTCTGTTGATGGACCTGTCTTTATAAATGCAGTATCTCCTTGTACAACAGAGTGGAAGTTTGACCCTAAAGATACAATGCACTTAACGGATTTATCAACTGACACTTTAGTATTTCCGCTATATGAGATTATTGACGGGCATGAGTTAAACATTACATATAGACCAAAAAATGTAATCCCTGTTGAGGAGTACTTAGCTGCTCAGGGACGTTTTAAACATCTTTTTAAGGATGAGTACAAATACTTAATTAAAGAGTGGCAAGAGCGTGTAGATGCTAATTGGGCGTACTTACAACGTCGTGAAGAAGCTCGCGTTTAAAAAGCTTTTATCTTCGGCGCGCCTTGCGCCTAACTCAGACACGGCATACTTTAGTATAGCCTTTGTCTGAGTTAGACACAAATCACACCAACTGTAATCTCTCGAAGTTAAATTAAAATATTAAAACAGATCTGCATGTCCGAAAAAAATCTCCTGATTAGGATTTTTTCTTAAATCTTCTAATATCTTTTTTGCACGAATTTTTGTCTCTTTATCAAAATATATAAACATATTTCTTGAAAATATAAAATCAAATTTGCCAATATTTTTAAAATCCGGATCAAATAGATTTATGACCTTAAATGTCACTTGTGATTTGACTATATCTTTTAAGATATATCTGGAGTTCTCTTTGAGAAAATAGTTCTCCAATATGCTTTGAGAGAGATTTCGTATGTTTCTCTCATTATATATCGCTGCAGTCGCCTTTTGCGTTGCATCAGAGTTAATATCAATACCTGTAATATGAAAGCTATTTTGTGAGACACCTGCTTCTAAAAGGGCGATTGCGATTCCATAAGGCTCTTCACCCGTAGCAGAGGGCGCACACAATATTGAAACATTTCTATTTGCTTGTTTGACTAGTTTTACAAGCTCCTTAATCTGTTTAAACTCCCTATAGAAAAATGTCTCATTTGTTGTTAAGTAATCTATCAGGGCCTGCTTTAAATCTTTATCACTTTTTATCAGTTTTAAAAGCTCTCTAAAAGAGTATATCTCTCTTTGTTTGCAAAAGGTAGTAACTTTATTTTGCAAAATTGATACCTGTTTATCAAAGGTTACTCCGGTCTCATTTTTAAAAAACTCTGCAATTGGCAATACATCCGTATAGTCATATTCAATATTTTCTTCCAAGTTAATAGAAGAGGGCTCTTTTTTTTTAAAAAAACTAAACATTAGCTACAAAAATTCCTAATCTTCTCTTTAATCTCTGCTATATCTGAGATCTCTATATTATTAACACAACTTCTTGCTCTGCTTGGCATACCATCAACAATAGAGCTCTTCTCATCTTGAGTTATAGTTCTTACTCCTCTAAGAGCTAATTCTGCGCATCCGTTAATACCATCATCTCCAATACCGGTTAATATAACAGCTAAAATTTCGACATCTTCTATAAAAGGGACAAAGGAGTTAAAAACAGTATTTATATCGGGGTTGTATTTGTACTGTTTTGATGATTCAACGTTAAATCTAAAACCATCGCTCTCTTTTCTTACTGAGGTTATCCCATGACAAATATATATATTTGTGCTTTGAATTAAAGTGCTATTATCTACCATATTAACACTATTTAAACTAAGGGTTTGTAATCTTTTAGTAAAGCTTGGTATAAAATCTATTGACATATGTTGAGCTATTATAATTGCAGTATTGTTTAAGATAGGAAGGGATTGGATAATTCTTTCTATCTGCCCCGGACCTCCTGTAGATGCACCTATAAGAACTATTTTTTGTAATGTAGATATCAAGCAGACTCCACAAGAAGATCTTTTTTAGGTTCACAAAAGTAGTAGCCTTGAGAGTAGTCGATTCCTAGATTTTTTACAATGTTGAAGATTTCTTCACTCTCTACAAACTCTGCAACTGTCTTCATACCTAATTTTTTAGCAAAATCAACTATTGTAGATACAACAATATATGCATTTTTGTCTTTATCTATATTTTTAATAAGCGAGCCGTCAATCTTTAAGTAGTCTGCTTTTAGTTTTATGAGGTACTCAAAATTACTGTATCCTGTGCCAAAATCATCAATTGCAATCTTGCAGTTATACTTTTTGACCTTAGCTATAAAGCGCATTACATCTTCAAACTTCTCAATATACTCTGACTCAACTATCTCAAATACAATCTTTGAGCCGATATCGTATCTCTCTAGCATTATTATTATATACTCTGATATTTTAGGCTCTGTGATGTCGTTTATAGATAGATTTATAGAGAACTCCACATTTTTATCTTTAAACATCTCAAATGATTGTTTGATTACCGTTTTTGTTATATTGAAGTACTCTCTAGTCTGCTTAGCGATATCTAAAAAGAAGTATGGAGATATGACTTTATCACCATCTATCATCCTAACTAAACACTCATACTTCTCGTATCTCAGGTTTGAGTTGTTTACAATAGGTTGATAGTAAGTAACAATATTATCTCTTTTAAAAGCATTTGAGAGTTTTTTGCTCCATTTTATATTATTTTCATACTCTTTATTTAAAGAGATACTATCTCTGTAAACAATAAAATTATTATTACTTTTTTTTGCAATTTTTAGCGCCATATTTGCAGTAGATAAGAGTTTGTTTTTATTTTTTTCAAAGGATATTCCGCAACTACATGAGGTTAATATATGCTCGTTTTGTATTCTAATTCCCTTTTTTATCTCTTTTAAAATAGCTTTTGCAATGTCCTCAAACTCTTCATTAGAGTATAATTTTGCAAGTATTACAAACTCATCGCCTTGAAGTTTATAAAATCTAAGATTGCTATTATTAAAAACAGTATTGTATATCTTATCGCTTAATGCTTTTATAACTTCATTTCCAAATGTATGTCCGTAAAAATCATTAATCTGTCTAAAGTTGTCAAGATTAAAAATAGCTAGTGATAAATCATCAAACTGTTTTATATCATTTTGAAGTTTTGTTCTGTTTGCATATCCGGTTAAAAAGTCTAGAGTTAAAGCACTCTTTATCTCTGTAATATTTGTTCTAACTCCGATATACTCTACAATATTGCCCTCTCTGTCGATTATGGGGTTTATAATCGCTTTAACCCAGTAAGAAGTTTTGTTTTTGTTTAAATTCTGCAACTCTCCCGACCATGGCTGCTTGAGAGTTTGTATAGTGTGCCACATAGACTTGAAAGTCTCTTTTGGAGTATCCGGATGCCTTACAATATTGTGCTGCTTGCCAATAAGCTCCTCGGGGGTGTATCCGCTTATCCTGCAAAACTCATCATTAACATAGGTAATTACCCCTTTGGCATCAGTTTTTGAGACTATAAAACTTCTATCAACAGCTGATTTATACTGCTTTAAAAACAAAAGAGAGTCGTCATGCTCTTGTTTTAGCTCGTCTGTCTTAAATAAAATCATTCTTATCGCCATTACCATCAAGACACTAAGAGCTATTATGCTGATGATTAAAAATGAAGAGAGCGCGACAATCTCATAAAAAGCCTCTTCAAGCTTGTCGTTTATTGTTTTAGTAACTTTAGCAAACAGAGCGTCCTCTACCTTCTTTAGAAGGTTTATACTTTTTGTAGATCTCTCAAACCAATCGTTAGGTTTTGTATCAAAGTGGGTTTGATTTTGTACCGTTTTGTCTATTATTGCAAACGTCTCCTCTACATCCGTACCTCTAAAACTATTGTAGTAAAAGGTTAAAACATCATCCGGAGCGATAGCCTGAAAGCTTCTGGTATCTATGT
>NZ_JALOAA010000050.1 GCF_023229025.1 Sulfurimonas sp. | reverse complement strand
CGCTGATTTATAATACATCCTCTATCTTTATGTACAAACTCAATAGGGTCTTCAATAGTTATAATATGCTTTTTTTGTGTTATGTTTATCTCATGTATCATGGCTGCAAGGGTTGTAGATTTACCGCTACCTGTAGTTCCTGTAACAAGGATAAGCCCGCGTGACTCTTTTGTAAAAGTTCTTACTATCTCTGGAAACTTCATCTCATCAATAGTAGGAATATTCATAGGAATAACACGAAATACAAATGATGGACCATCCGTTTGAAAGAAGATATTTACACGAAAACGGTTACGCTCATCAAATTGGTAAACCAAATCGACCTCTTTGTTCTCAACAAGCTCTGCATATCTGCCTCGAAGTATCTCTTTTGAGAGAGTCATTGCATCATCATATGAGAATATACTTCCTGAAAACGGTATTATCGCTCCATTGATTCTTGCCCTGATTACACCGTTTGATTTGACATGCAAATCACTTCCGCCGTTTTCTATCAATTTTTTAAGATATGCTCTAATTTTTTTTATCTGCTCAAATGTTAATTGACTTATATCTACTTCATTTTTTTTATCACTCATAACGACTCCAATATATCTTTAAATGCATCTTTAAAAGATTTTAATCCATCAGCTATCTGTTTATCCAATACAGAATCAAAATCTATACCCAGAGCCTTAATCTTCTCAAAATGCTCTTTTATAACTTGGGGTTGAATCGGCAAGGCGCTCTCTTTGACTCCATTTAGATGAAATGCTTTTATTGTATCTATGGGAGCCGTATTAACACTGTTATATGCCAAGAGCTTCTCTATATAGTAGTGCGGTGGCAGTAAATCATCTTTAACTCCGGTGCTTGCAAAGAGCACTCTACAGCCATCTACTCCCATCTCTTGAACTTTAGCATAGATATCTGCACTGTTATAGATTCCACTAAGCGCTACATCTACTCCGGCTTTTGCCAACTCCCCGTCAAGTGCCCTATCAATACGGCTTACAAAAACGCTTATTACACTGTCTACTTTTGCTCCATACTTTATCGCAGCATCTCTAAACGCCTCAGCACACAAGATGGCTTGCTCTTTTTTAAATATTAGCGTAGCATTTACCGGAATCCCGCTGCTTGCAAGCTCTCTCATAGCGATATAGCCAGCCTGTGTGGCTGGAACTTTTATCATGACGTTTTTACGTTTTATTTGTGAAAAAAGCCTCTTCCCCTCTGCTATTGTAGCCTTGGCATCATCACAAAGAAAAGGGTCAACCTCTATGCTAACATAGCCGTCATCTCCTTTTTCATATAGAGGGTTTAATATATCAGCTGCTTTTTGTATATCATATATTGCCAAAGCCTCATATTTCTCTTTTGGAGAGATTGAGCCGAGTTTTGATAGTTGCTCTTTATATGCACCTGAGCTTAGTATTGCATTTTTAAATATTGCAGGGTTAGAGGTTGCTCCATTAATAATTTTACTTTGTATAAGCTCTTTAAACTCATGGTCTAAGTAGTCTCTCTCTATAAAATCAGCCCATAAAGAGAACTTCAACTCTTTTAAATACATCTGCAAACCTTATCTTGTTTTAGTAAATTATATCTCAAAAATTCTCAATTTGTTTTAAACAATCTTTAAAATGCTATTTTTGAATTTTTATGAAATATTCTTTGGTATTTTTATAATAAACGTAGCTCCGTTTTCTGAACTCTCTACATCAATCTCCCCGCCAAACTGCTTCTCTATTATCATCTGACTCATGTAAAGACCAAGACCCGTTCCGTTCTTGCCTTTTGTACTGAAGTAGGGTTCAAAGAGGTGTATCATATGTTTACTATCTATCCCTCCTGCATTATCCTCTATGTATATATAGACTCTCTCTTCTACGGTTTTGGCATTTAATTTTATAAAGGGATTATCTCTTTTTTTCTCATTATGTGCATCAATTGCATTATTTAAAATATTAAGTACGACCTGAACAAGTTCGTTTATATATGTTTTTACATCTATGTCACTACTTTTGTTGATTGATATTTTTATTCCTCTATCATTTACTCTTGAGATTGCAAAATTAAGCGCTCTTTGAAGCAGATCATGAATCTCAATATTTTGCATCTCTTTATCTGGATGAAAATAGGTTTGAAAATCATCAATAGTATCAGAGAGGTAAATTATTGTGTCGCTAATATTACTTAGTGCTGCATCGATATCCTCATTGCTCCTATCTTTTGCAAGTAGTTGCTTAAACTGCAGGTTTGCAATTTGTAGTGTAATGGTAGAGAGCGGTTGTCTCCATTGGTGTGCTATCATACTTATCATCTCTCCCATTACAGCCTGTTTAGATTGAGCTTCTAGTATCTGATCCTTACTCCTTAGCTCTTCTAACTTCTGCGCAACTTTTATCTCAAGTGACTCATTTAACTTCCTAAGTTCCACTGTCTTATCTTTTACCTGTTTTTCAAGCTCAGAGTTAAAATTACGTAGCATATTTTGTTGCTCTAAAATAGTAAATCTTGCCTCATCGATTTTTCTCTGATAAAAATAGATTATTATACTAATTACTACTAGTACAAATGAGATATATGTGACTTGATAGAAGCTGTACTTTATCTCTATTAAGTTTTGAAGAGGTGCTATTATAAGCATAATAAGGATAAAAAGAAGCCAATAAGCGGCATGTATTGCTTTTTGAAAATATAGAAGAATTATCGGGTATGTAAATATCCAAAGATGTTTTAAATCACTTGGCTCTCCCGCATAGATAAGAAATAGAAATAAAAATGTATATTGAAGCGTCATGGTAGTAGCAAAAAGTTCAAAAAAATTGCGATACTTTCTTAGAGCAAAAAATATCATTATATTCATACATAAAAGAGTTGCTTCTATGGGTATAAAACCGGCAACATCTCTTATGTAGTTGCCCATGATTCCATATATTAATCCGCCTCCGGAGAGCAAAATACCGATATTGACCATCTGATATCTATTTTTAAGATCTTGCTGTGATTCATCAAAATGCCACCCGCTTGTAAAAAAACCATCCAGCTTAAACATTTACGACTGCCTCCTCTAAGGTAGATAAACTTTATCTAAAAGTTCATTGTACTCTTCTCTTGCATCACTATCTAAAGTTATGCCTCCGCCGCTCTTGTAAATATAACCATCTTGAGTTTTTTCAACAAATCTTATCATTACTGCACTCTCTAATGTATGCCCGTCATAAACACCAAAAACTCCACTAAAGTATCCGCGCTCATAACCTTCTACCTGCTCAATTATCTCCAGTGTACTTTTTTTAGGCGCACCGCTTATACTCCCTGCAGGAAGAAGTGCTTTTAAAATATCTCCTACCCTAGCATGCCAATTACTCCCGACGTCTCCACTTATATGTGAGCTAACATGAAGAAGCTCTTTTGCTCCGGCTTTTATCTTTGTAATATATCTAAACTCTTCAACCTTTACATCTTTTGCCACTATAGAGAGGTCGTTTCTTAAGAGGTCAACCACCATAACATGTTCAGCCATCTCTTTTTTGTTATTTAGTATAAGCTCTTTTGCATTGGGTATTGACGCATCAATCGTCCCTTTCATAGGGAATGTAGAGATTCTAGAGCCGTTTATAGTTACAAACTTCTCTGGTGAAAAGCAGACAAACTCATCTTTGTACCTAAGTTTATAGTGCGCATTTGCAAAGTTAAATATCTCTTTTAGCGTCAACTCTGTTTTAATTTTTGTAGGTTGGGTAAGGTTTAAAAGATATGTATTTCCGGATTTAATATTCTTTATGACAAAATCAAACTTTTTTTTATACTCATCAAACGAGAGAGTCTTTTTATCTAAAAAATCCGCATGCGATTTTATATTGCTGTTTTGTTCCATACAGTACTCAACATCACTCTCTTCAAGCTCATCAAGAGGGATGACTTTTAAGTTTTTTGCCCCAAAGTCTGTTATAAATAAAAACGGCTTTCTCTCTGCTGCTAGAGAGTTTAAATCATTAAACGTCATAAATAAGTTTTTTAAGTACTGCCATTCTAATCGCTACGCCGTTTGAGACCTGCTCTAAAACTTTGCATCTTCTGTCTGCTAAGAGCGCGTCACATATATCTATGTTTCTATGAACCGGACCGGGATGAAGTAATATAATATCTCTATCCCCAATCAACTCGGTTGTTATGCAAAAATCGCTTGCATAATCTTTTAAAGAAGCGTATGTTTGAGACGAGTGTCTCTCAGTCTGTGTTCTAAGGCTCATGATAGCATCCACTTCATCAACAATCTCATTTAAAAAATGTGTGCTCTTTAGCTCTGTTTTTGGGAGAAATTGCGGTGGTGCCACTAAAATAACCTCCATACCGAACCTACCTAGTAGTTCAATATTTGAGTTTGCAACACGAGAGTTTTTTATATCCCCCACAATTGCTATCTTCTTACCCCTGACATCACCAAAATGTTCTCTTAGCGTAAAGAGGTCTAAAAGTGCTTGCGTAGGATGAGCATGGGCTCCGTCTCCCGCATTTATAATTGAAGCTTTTGTATGGTTTGAGAGAATTTTCGGTACCCCGGAGTTTTGATGCCTGACAATTATTGCATTTGGACTCATAGCATCTAGATTCATAGCGGTATCAACAAGTGTTTCACCTTTTTTTGTTGAACTGCTTGCTACATCAAGGAGGATGACCTCTGCTCCTAGTCTTTTAGCAGCTATCTCAAAAGAGCTTCTTGTTCTTGTAGAGTTTTCAAAAAAAAGTGTAACGATAATCTTATCTTGTAAAATTTTATCAAATTTGTTACCGTTTTTGATATTTTGGGCAAAGAACTTCGCATCGTCCAATATTGTCTCTATCTCTTTAGCTGTAAAATCACTTGTTGTAGTTAAATGTTTCATATCGCTCTTTTTTTCAAATTAGAACGCTAACTGAGCAATACCCAAAAGGGAGGGTACTCGAACCCAGTTAGCTACGCTAGCCGCTATGGCACTAAAGCTTGCCGCATCGCGCGGCAAAGAACTTCTTGTAACTTTACAAGAAGTTTAATTTACAAATTATACAAGACATCACATATAATATCAATATCATCACAAACTTTTAAGACTCTAAAGCCTCTTTGTAAAAAATATGGTTCTGATATTTGCGAAAAACTCTTATCCTCTTCTCTACAGTTAAAAGCCACCGCATGTTTAATATTTCTCTCCTGCAGTGCTTTTTTACTAAGAAGCGTATCGTTTATGCAGCCAAGGGAGCAGTGCGTAACTAGAAGTGCAACCGCATCTAGTTTCAAAATCAAATCAATCATCATGTACTCTTCATCAATCGGAACATAAAGCCCACCGGCACCCTCAATAAGTAGAACATCACATAGCGCTTCTAGCTCTTGTATTTTTCTCTTAATCTTCTTTAAATCAAGGGGCGTGTTATTTGATGCTATACACGGAGCTGCTGCTAACTCATAAACTATAGGAACAATATCCTCAACCTCTAATGACCAGAGCTTTGGATTAAGCTCTTTTACACACTCTAAAAGCTCCTCTCCATCTTGTGCATATCCATTTACAACACCCGTCTCTATGGGTTTTATAACCCCAACGCTAAGACCACGAGAAGCAAACTCTTTTAAAAGGAGTTTGGTTACGTAACTCTTACCTATATCTGTGTTTGTAGCAGTAATAAATATTCTTTTTCTCATAATTATCTCTAGTTTGGTATAATCCATTTATTACTAACAAGGCATATATAAATGAATCAGTTTGAAGAGTATTGTACCGAATTTGTTCAAGGTATCGGGAGTAAAGATGCAGCAGTAAGTCCATCTATCGTAAACTCTGCTTCATTTGCCTATGCAACTCCGGAAATTGCAGAAGGGATTTTTGATGGTAGCATAAAAAAACCGCTCTACTCAAGAATGGGAAATCCAACTACTGCAAAATTAGAGACCATTATGGCAAAGATGGATGGAGGAGTAGGTGCAGTTGCGACAAGCTCTGGGATGGGTGCAACTACACTAGCAATAATGTCACTTACTGCATCTGGAGATGAAATCATCTCTATCGGCGGTCTTTTTGGTGGAACTTATGCGCTCTTTACAGAAACATTAACGCGTTTTGGAATAACAACGCACTTTTTTGATGTAGATGAATTGCAAAATATAAAAAACGCAATAAATAAAAATACAAAAATCATATTTTTAGAGAGTGTCGGAAATCCAAATATGAGACTTCCCGACATTAAAAAAATAGCACAAATTGCAAACGATGCCGGAGTCGTTTTAATAGTTGATAACACCATAACTCCAATGAGTGTTTTACCCTTAGCGCTTAGTGCGGATATAGCTGTTTATTCAACTACTAAAATCATCTGTGGAAACTCCGCTGCACTTGGTGGATGTGCGGTTTTTCGCGCCATTAATGATGGCGAGGATAAATTTAAAACATCTAGGTATCAAGAGGTGCATAAGTTTATAAAAGGTGCGGCAAATATGGCACTTGTCGTAAATGCCAAAAAAAGAGCGATGAGGGATTTTGGAATGAGTGCCAATGCAAACTCAAGCTATCTAACACTACTAGGGCTTGAAACACTTCCGCTTAGAATGCAAAGAGTCATAAGCAGCGTAGCAACGGTAGCTAATGAGTTGAGTAAAAATGGATTAAATATAAATCATCCATCTTTAAAAACACACCCACATCATGAGAGATATTTAAGAGACTTTAAAAATGGATGCGGAACGCTCCTAACTATAGATATGGGTACAAAAGAAAAAGCGTACCAATTTTTGAATAAAACAAAATTAGCAACCATCACTGCAAATATCGGAGATAGTAGAACTCTCGCCTTACATATGGCTTCTACGATTTACAGAGAATTTGATGAAGATACAAGAAAATTTCTTGGAATAACAGATGGCTTGATTCGTGTATCTATTGGGCTTGAGAATCCGCAAGATATAATTGAGGATTTCTTAGCTGCTGCAAACTAAAAAATAGGAAAAATATGTCAACAAATACAGATTTAGAAACTATCAACGAAATATCGCTTAAATATCCTAAAAAATATAAAGTATTAATTTTAAATGACGACTATACTTCTATGGAGTTTGTGATTGATGTACTGATGAGCATATTTCACAAAAGTTATGAAGAAGCAGAGGCTATAATGCTTGAAGTTCATAAAAAAGATAGAGGCATTTGTGGGGTTTATACTCATGAAATTGCAGAGACCAAGGTTATGCAGGTTCATAAAAAGGCAAGAGATGGCGGATTTCCGCTAAGAGCCGAAATGGAGGAAGAGTAATGATAAGTTATACATTAAATGAAGTTTTTCAAAAATCTATTATTTATGCAAAAGAGCAAAGACATGAGTATATTACTATTGAGCATGTATTCTATCAGATTCTAAACTCTGTAGAGGGTGCAAAAATAATATCTGCCTGTGGCGGTGACGTGCAAAAGATGAAAGAGTTTATAAAAAATTATATTAACTCAAACACAAATGCACTACCTCAAAATATAAATGAAGAGCCTTTTGAGAGCGTTGCACTATCAAGACTTATCGATAGAATGATAAAGCATATTCAAGGCTCAGGACAACAGAGTGCCGATATAGGCGACTTGCTAGTTGCTATCTATGATGAAGTGAACTCTTTTGCTTACATGTTATTGAAGGAGTATCAAATTTCTAGACTTGATATCTTGGAAATTATTTCGCATACAAATGAAAAAGAGAGTTTAAAAGAGAGTGAGTCTTACCTGGATAAATATAGTATTAATCTGCTTAAAAAAGCAAAAGAGGGGAAGATTGACCCGGTAATTGGCAGAGAAGATGAGATACAAAGAGTCACTCAAATCTTGTGCCGCAGAAAGAAAAATAATCCTATTTTAGTCGGCGAGGCAGGTGTTGGAAAAACTGCTATCGCAGAGGGGTTGGCACTAGATATAGTGGCAAAAAAAGTTCCTGACATTATACAAAACAGCAAACTTTATGCGCTTGATTTAGGTGCTATGCTCGCCGGTACAAAGTATAGAGGTGACTTTGAAAAACGTCTAAAAGGGGTTATGGATGAACTAAAATCAACTCCAAATGCCATTTTATTTATAGATGAAATTCATACTTTAATAGGAGCAGGTGCAACAGGTGGAACTATGGATGCGGCAAACCAGTTAAAACCTGCCCTTGCATCAGGCGAACTAAAATGTATGGGTGCTACTACATTTATAGAGTATCGAAATGGGTTTGAAAAAGATAAAGCACTAAGTAGAAGATTCTCAAAAGTGGACATTAACGAGCCATCCATAAAAACAACTTATAAAATCTTAAAAGGACTCAAGGGCAAGTATGAGCAGCATCATAATGTAAAGTTCACAGATAGAGCTCTTAAGAGTGCAATTGATCTCTCAAAAAGATACATTACCGATAAGTTTCTTCCCGACAAGGCAATTGACCTCCTAGATGAAACGGCAGCCTCATTTCATCTTAAAAACAAGAAAAAAAGAGTTGTAGGCTCATCGGATATAGAAAATACTATCTCAAAAATAGTGGGTATATCTAACTCCAAAGTAACGCAAGATGAGGCACTCTCCCTTGCTAATTTAGAGGAGAATTTACGAAAAAAAGTAATCGGACAAGACAAAGCAGTCGCGGAAGTAGCAAAAGCAATAAAAATTTCTAAAGCAGGTCTTACTCCACAAAATAAACCGATTGCTTCTTTTCTTTTTTCTGGACCAACCGGTGTCGGAAAAACAGAGTTAGCGCTATCTCTTAGCCAAACATTAGGCATAAATTTTGAGAGATTTGATATGAGCGAATATATGGAAAAACATGCTCTAAGCAGATTAATAGGCTCTCCTCCGGGTTATGTCGGCTATGAGCAGGGTGGTTTGCTTACAGAAGCGATAAAAAGACATCCATATACGGTTTTGCTACTTGATGAGATAGAAAAGGCTCATCCTGATTTGGTAAATATTTTGCTTCAAATTATGGACAACGCAACTCTTACCGACAATAATGGATACAAAGCTAATTTTCAAAACGTAATTCTAATCATGACTTCAAACATTGGTGCAACATCCAGAAGCGTAATGGGATTTAACAAAGATGATTCACTCTCTAAAAATGAGGAGTTAAAACTATTTTTTACGCCTGAGTTTAGAAATAGATTAGATGCAATTGTAGAATTCTCTCAATTAAACAACGAAGTTGTCAAAGGAGTTATAGAAAAGTTCATACTAGAGCTAAACAACGACCTTAAAAAGAAAAAAATCACTATAACGCTATCTCCAAAGGCCGTAGAGTTTATAGCCCAGAGTGCTTACTCCCCTGAAATGGGTGCAAGACCGATAAAAAGATATATTCAAGATAATATTACCAATAAACTAAGCGATGAAATACTTTTTGGAAAACTAAAAAATGGTGGGAGTGTTAACGTCTCGTTTAATAAAAAGCTGATTTTAAAATTTAAAGAGTTGGCTTGAATATACCCAAATTAAAAAAATATGATTTGCTCTTTCCAAACCCAAACAGTGCAAACGAAGATGGTATAGTCGCATGGGGAGGCGACTTAAACCCATCTAGACTAATACGTGCATATCAAAATGGAATATTTCCTTGGTATAGCGAAAACGACCCTATAATATGGTGGTCAACTAACCCTAGACTCATCATGGAGTTAGATGAGTTTAAAATAAGCAAATCACTAAAAAAAAGTATGAAAAAATTTGAATATAAATTTGATACTAACTTTGTAGAAGTAATGAAGCAGTGTAAAAACGTAAAAAGAGAAAATCAAAATGGAACTTGGATTCAAGATGATATTATTGAAGCCTATAGCGTGCTTCACGACATGGGCATAGCACATAGCGTAGAGAGCTATAAAAATGGCAAACTCGTTGGCGGATTATACGGCATAGTAGTGGGAAAAGTTTTTTGTGGAGAGTCCATGTTCTCTCTTGAAAATGATGCCTCAAAGTCTGCTTATGCAATTTTAGTAAAACATCTTAAACTATGGGGATATGATTTTATAGATTGTCAAGTTCCAACAGAGCATCTAAAGAGCTTAGGTGCAAAAGAGGTAACAAGAGAATCTTTTTTACAGAGATTATATGAAGCAAATATGCATTACCTAGAGCACAGATGGGATATAGAAAAGTCAATAATATATGTTTAAACTAACATAGCTAAAGTCTGTTATTTGGTTAAATAAAATTTTTGAAAAGAAATTGTAAGAAGTAAAGATTAAATTAGAAGTAAAAATGATCAACTAGGCAGCGACCTACATTTCCACACCTGAAAGGTGCAGTATTATCAGCGATGAGAGGCTTAGC
>NZ_JALOAA010000049.1 GCF_023229025.1 Sulfurimonas sp. | reverse complement strand
CCCATATTTTTTCTCAAATCCGCAGGGTCGATCTGCTTTATATCAATGCCATCGATTAGAATTTGACCTGAATCCGGCTCATAAAGACCTAGCATTAGTTTAAGGATTGTACTTTTTCCGGAACCAATCCTGCCTATTATAGCTACATGTTCACCCGCGGTAATTTTAAAAGATACGTTTTTAAGGACAAGCATATCGGTTAACGGATAAGAAAAAGTTACATCTATAAACTCAATATCTCCGCTAAAAGCCGGTTTTTCAACAAATTTTTTACCATTTGGTCTCTCACTGGGCTGAGATATAATCTCATTTAGCGTCTCATATGATGTTTTAGTATCCTCGTAGTTCGTAAGCAGTGCAGCGACTTGACCCATAGGAGCCAGCGTTCTTGATGTTAGTATCACTATGGCAATAAGCCCACCCATAGAGAGTTCAAACTCTTGAATCATATAAACGCCATAAACTATAATCATGACGGTATTTAACTGTATAAAAAATTGTGTTACGGTTGGAATAGAGGCTGATAAAAGACGAGATTTCAAGCTTTTGTTTGCTATCTCTCCGGTTGATTCTTCCCAGTTCCACTGAACTTGGTTTAAAGCACCAAGTGTTTTAAGTGTCTCAATATTGTTCAAAGATTCAATAAGAATAGAGTTCTTTTTCGCACTTGCCTCATGTGTTGCTTCTATGCTCTCTTGCAGGGGTTTTTTTATGAGCAGTGCATAAATTAGTATAAAAAATATCGTCACTATCGGGATAAGAACTATTCCGCCGCCTATATAAAATATCACAAGAAGGAAGATAATTGTAAATGGAAGGTCTATAACCGTAGCCATCGTTGCATTGGTCAAGAAACTTCTGATAGAGTCAAAATCTTTTATATTACTCGCAAATGAGCCGACTGAGGCAGGATGATGCGCCATTTTTAAGTCAAGTACTTTCTCAAATATAATAGATGACATGATGACATCACTCTTTTTTGCAGCGCTCTCAAGCAGATAAGTTCTTGTAAACTTTAAAAATGTGTCAATTACGTAGATTATTGTTACTCCTATGGCAAAGACCCACAATGTTTCAATCGCGTTATTTGGAACTACCCTGTCATAAACATTCATGGTAAAGAGCGGAGAGGCAAGAACAAAAAGATTTATAAGCAAAGAGGCATATAAAACGTCTTTGTATATAGGAATGGAGAGTTTTATAGTGCTCCAAAACCAATGTTTTTGGTTTAGATGCAGTGTTCTTGAGTTTTTATCGCTATATTCAAAAGCTTTTTTTATCATAAAGCCAAAACCGATATACTCATCTGCTAGGATATCTGCTTCAACCCACTGCTCAACCGCTTCTTCTGCCGGCATGACTATTTTAGCCATTTTTCCATCTTTACTAAAGCTGTCTAAGATACAAGCACCTTGATTTGAGAGAAGAAGAATCATAGGAAGTTGAAGAGGAGAAATTTGTGAAAAAGGTCTTTTTACAAGAGATGATTTGAGTCCGGCTTTTTCCGCTGCACGGGAAAATAATCCCTTTGCATTATCTATGGAGAAGAGTTCAGGCGCATCAGAACCGGGTTCAATAGGAAGACCGGCAGTAAGTGCCTCCGCAGAAAAGGGTTTGTGATAAAGTTTTGTAAAGAGAACCAAAGTGTCGAGCAAGGCATCCATTTTTAAGTTTTCAGTACTTGTTCGAAGCATTTAAAGCCTTTTAAAAATTACTGTTTTATTAATTTTTTTACTATTATATCTGCTCTATTATTCAATCTAATTGAGTTAATATCTTCATTGCTAAACATCGGAGCTTCATCTGCTTGAGCATGCGTTGCAATATTCGCCTCTAGAGCGCCGGCATTGATTAAGCTCTCTTTAATTGCCTGCGCTCTTTGCGCTGATAACAGGAGAATTTCCTCTTTGCTCATGCTCTCATCATCAACATTTCCCATAATATCAAATTTTAAATCCATCCACCCGTAAGACTCAAGCTGAGTAATTAGAGCCATTAACCTCTCTTGTGCCTCCTCCTCAAGTGTAGAGCTTTTTTTAACAAATATAAAACCGCTATATCTCTCTACTTCGACTAGCTCATCTAGGCTAAACTTACACCCATAAAGGTCTTTTATCGTATCAGGCAGCGAGTTGCTACATATATCTTTTTCATCAACAATGAGATCATTATCCATGTCGTATGAGATAGGAAGAGTGTCTCTATTTTGTGGGGATTTTCCATTTAACCCAACATTCGAGTATATGCTCTGGGTCTCTCCAAGAATAGTCGAAACAAGTACTCCCATGGCGTCTAATACTCTATATTTTGCAAAAAGTATGCTGTACTCTGTGTTTATAATCTGAGCTTTTGAGGCTATAAAATCATTTTGAGCAGATAATAGATCTAGTAGTGAGCGTCTGCCAAGGTCATACTCTTTTGAGTAGAGGCTCAGTGTCTGAACAGAGAATTTTTTATAGTCGTTTAAATGTTTTAGCTGAGTTGTGAGTTTTTCATTTGCAGACCATGCGAGGCTTAACCCCTCGATTACTTGACGTCTGAGGCTATTTTTTGTTTGAACCTCTTGGTGAATGGAGCTTACACTTTTTTGTAGTTGTGATTTGTCCGCAAAACCGTTAAAAAGATTATATTTTAGGTATAACATGGTTCTAAAATTGTCATATTTACCTTCAATTCCACTTAGGTTTTTATTGTTATTTTGCGATACTTCAAGATCAAGAGATGGGTAAAAAGGGGCTTTTTTTTCTTTGTATGTCGCTTGAGCAAGCTCAACATTGTGCTTCCCTACTAACATAGATGGATTGTTTTGCATGGCAAACTGTATTGCTTCTTCGATTGTAGCAGGAAGTGTTGCATTAAAAACAGGTCTGCTCATATCCTTTGACTCAGGGTACCTGCCTAAAACCCTTTGCATCGCATATACTGCATCTAAAAGATTGTTCTCTTGTACTATATAGTTTGATTTTGCAAGAGATAGCGCGGATTCGATTTTATTAACTTCGGAGAGTGTCGTAAGTCCGGCATTGTAAAGTTTTTGCACCTTTTGAAAGATTTCCGTATTTATCTCAATGTTCTCTTGTTCTATGTCTAAAAGTTCTCTGTTTTTAATTACCTGAAGATAAACGTTAACCATCTCAAATGATACATCATTTACACTCTCTATATAGCTATAAGCTGCCGAGGCTGTTCTGCTCTCTTGCTGCTGTACTCTATATGTCGTCTCAAAACCGTTAAATATATTTTGAGTCAATGAGAGCGAGTTCTGATAGACGCTGTAGTCAAAGTTCTCTTGCGTAGTCGCAGATTTGCCATCCTCCTGTCCAACACCAAGAATAAGGTCTAGTTTTGGGTAATAGTCTGCTTTAGCAGTAGTAATATCCTCTTTTGTTGCATTATAATTTTTTAGTTTTTCTAAAACTAGGGGGTTTGTAGATAAAGTTTCACTGATAATAGTTTTGAGATCTTGAGAGTAGAGAGCAGTTGTCACTAAAAGTGCCGTTACTATTTTTAACTTCATTAGTCAAAATACCTTAAATATTAAATTTTGTTATTTTGACGTGATTTTAGCAGAGTTAATAATTGTTGTCAAGATAATGTTATATTATATTAATTTGAACTGGCAATTTAGTTAAATAGGCTTTTATGATATAATCCTAACCCAAATAAAAATATAAAAGTGATTTATGTTCGCATCTGATATTGACTCCATCTTAAATAATAAAGATAAACTATTAACCCAAACCTATTTTGATCTGCAGAGATATTTTGAAAACAGATATGGACGAGATACCGTTGTTTTCATGGAGATAGGAACTTTTTTTGAAGTCTATGAAATAAACAATGATGATGAGCAGGTAGGTAAAGCAAAAGAGATAGCCGAACTTTTAAATATTCAGCTTACAAAAAAAAATAAAAATATAGTAGAAAATAGTGATAAAAACCCACTCTTAGCAGGTGTTCCAGCGGTCTCTTTTGATAGATATCTAAGTCGATTAATATCGGAGCAAAAATATACCGTTATTGTCGTAAAGCAAAAGACGGACTCTTTAGAGAAAGGAAATTCTCCAAAGATAAGCAGATACATCTCTCAAATTGTCTCTCCGGGGACTAATTTTGACTATATTATAGATAATGATGATAACTACATTGTCTCTATTTTAGTTGATAAGCATAAAGGGATATATGCCGTAGGATATAGTGCTATAGATGTAACAACGGGTAAAACTTGGCTTTATGAGAGTCATGGAACAAGTGAAGACCCCGCATATGCACTGGATGAGCTCTTTAACCTCCTAAACACATATCGCACCTCAGAAGTTGTCATAACCTTTTTAGAGGGGGTTGATGACCAGCGCCATGTTATGCACTACCTTGAGATTCCGGAGCATTACAACTATAGCGTTAATAACCAGAGGCTAAAAATCGAGTTTCAAAACAGGCTCTTTAGTGAGGTTTATCAGATTCAATCGCTCCTCTGTGCCATAGAGCATCTGGATTTAGAGAGAAATCCTATGATAACGGAGTCATTGGCAATTTTGATTAACTTTATCATTGAACATGATATTCACATAATTCAAAAACTGGATAATCCAAAAATAATAGACAACCGCCGTTTTATGTATCTTGGAAACAGTGCGCTTGAGCAGATGGGTGTAATATCAAGAGATAAAAAAGAGTTCACACTTCTTAAGATGCTTGATAAAAGTGCCACTGCAATAGGAAGAAGGCTTTTAAAAGAGAGGCTACTAAACCCGATTATAAAAAAAGAGGAGCTTGAGAGAAGATATGACTTAATTGAGAAGGTCTCATCTCACACAAGATATCTAGATGAGATAATGCGCGGCATATACGACCTTGAGAGACTCTCGCGCAGACTTGATTTAGGCAAACTTCATCCCTTTGAGATGAATCATATATATGAGTCTATGCTTAGCGTAAAAGAGCTTATGCTCTACGCCAAAAAACATAAGATTCAAAAAATTCCTTTTAGCGAGAGCGAAATTGATGAGTTTTTAAGAGATATAGAAAAAAGTATAGACCTTGATGTATCTCGTCGTTTTACAAATGCAACCGTTGATGAAAACTTTTTAATGAATGGTGTTGATGAAGCAATAGATACTTTGGTTAAAGAGAACAGAACTGTTCTTATTGCTTTTGAAGATATTATGCAAAAAATAGAGCTTATGCTTGATGGCGTAAATGCTCTTAGTTCAAACAAACTAGTTACTCTTGGGTTTTTAGAAAAAGAGGGCTATTACATATCTCTTAGTAAAAACAGATTTGCTATGATAGAGCTTGAGTTTAATAAACATGAAGAGTTTAAGGGATTTGTGGTTAAAAAACTTACTAATAGTGTGAAAATAACATCAAGCTTCACAGACGACCTCTCTGATTTGATGATGAAAAATCGTCGTAAAATAATCTCGCTTGCAAAAGATAGATTTATACAGCTTCAAGGTGTTTATGAGAGGAGATACTCCCTTTTGTTTGACCGTGTGATAAGTTACGTAGCAGATTTGGATGTTGGTGTTAGCTCCTCAAAAGTCGCCGAGATGTACAAACATGCAAGACCTATGATAGTAGATGTTAAGGATGATGAGAATTTTATGCAGATTATGCAGTTGCGTCACCCTCTTATAGAGATACAGGAGAGAAGCGGCATCTATGTTCCAAACGACATTGTTATGGGTGAACGCTCATATATGGACCTTCCGCATCCAAAAACAGTTATGCTTGACTCTTCGCTTCATGACGGACATGAGATAAACGGAGTACTCCTATATGGAATAAACTCCAGCGGAAAGTCATCTCTTATGAAGAGTATCGGACTTGCTACATTAATGGCTCAAGCAGGTTTTTTTGTAAGTGCTTCTGTTATGAAGTTCTCTCTTTTTAACTCACTATTTACTAGGATAGTCTCAAAAGATAATCTTGCCAAAGGGCTCTCGACTTTTGCAGTTGAAATGCTTGAGCTTAAAAATATTTTTAACCGTGCGACTGTTCGTTCCTTGATACTAGGAGATGAGATAAGCCATGGAACGGAGACGCTCTCAGGTGTTGCCATAGTCTCAAGTGCCATTATTAAACTGGCTAAGCTTCGCTCAATTTTTCTTTTTGCAACTCATCTTCATCAGCTCTCAACCATGAAAGAGATACGAGAGCTTAAGAATGTAGTAGATCTGCACTTAAGTGTTGAGTATGATGAAGCGATAGATAAGCTAATTTTTAACAGAGTTCTTCAAGCAGGAAGCGGTAGCAGTATATATGGGCTTGAATTTGCAAAATCACTTCACATGGATAGTGAATTTTTAGATACGGCAAATAAAATCAGAAAAAGATTGGCAAAAGATTTTGATGAGTTGGAACTTCTTGTAAAGAAAAAAACAAGTAAATACAACAAAGAGCTATATGTTACCAAATGCGTTATCTGCGGAGCGATGGCAGAAGATGTACACCATATAAACCATAAATCATTAGCGGATAGCAGCGGTTTTATAGAGCACTTTCACAAAGATACAAAACATAATCTTGTACCGTTATGTAAAGAACACCACAAGGCTATACATGACAAAAAGATAAAAATAGACGGTTTTGTCATGACCTCAAACGGCTTAGAGTTAAAGTATGAAGAGCAATTAAGTAAAAAAAGTGATAAAAAGGTTCTCAAACAAGAGAGTTCAAAAGGGTTTACTCTTGATAACTGGGATTAAATCGGCATAGTATAAAAAATAGTATAATTCACATTTAGTTAAAAAGATTAGGCAGAAGATGAAAATATTAGAACTTTTTAAATTTATGATAGAGCAAAAGAGTGAAACACCTTATGATGGTGGACTTTTAGACTTTATAGAGAGCTATTTGGACGATTTTAAAGCAGTACGCATAGATGTCAATGGTGTTAAAAATCTCTTTATATACAAAAAGTTTTGTGATGGAGAGCATCTCTGTTTTGCAGGGCATGTTGATGTTGTGCCTGCCGGAGAGGGTTGGGATAGTTATCCCTACAAAGCCACAGAGAGGGACGGCTATATCTACGGTCGTGGAACTCAAGATATGAAAAGCGGTGTTGCAGCATTTGTTCAAGCCGCAAAAGAGGTTAAAGACTTTAAAGGAACTCTCTCTTTATTATTGACCTCCGATGAGGAGGGAGAGGGGATTTACGGAACACTTGAGGTTTTAAAATATCTAAAAGAGAAATCTATGCTTCCTGATGTTGGAGTTGTTGCAGAGCCTACATGTGAGGAAGTGTTTGGTGACGCTATTAAGGTTGGCAGACGCGGCTCAATCAATGGGTACATAACCATAAAAGGCAAGCAAGGACATGCAGCATATCCCCAAAAAGCCATAAACCCGATAAATCTGCTTGCGCCAAGACTCTCAAGTATGGCAGGTGTTGATTTGGATAACGGAGATGAGTTTTTTGCGCCGAGCAAATTTGTTATTACAGATATTCGTGCGGGAATGCAGGTTACAAACGTGACTCCAAATGAACTTAAGATGATGTTTAATGTAAGAAATACTACCCTGACATCTCAAAAAGAGGTTAAAGAGTTTGTGGCTAAAAGTCTAGAGGGCTTAGATTATGAGCTAAAACTGACGCAAGGGTCATATCCGTTTAAAACGGATACAGATACAAAGCTCGTAAGAAACATAGACAGAGCAATAGAGAATATAACGGGCATAAAACCAAAGCACTCAACTGCAGGCGGGACTTCAGATGCAAGACATTTGGCTCCGTTTGGCGTTGATGTTGTGGAGTTTGGTGTAATAAATGATACAATTCATGCAGTAAATGAGAGAACTACGGCTAATGAAGTTGAGTCTCTTTATGAAGTATTTAAAAGTTTAATTAACATGTGGGAGTAAAAGATAATGAGACATTTAATTTTAATAATGGCTCTTTTGTTTAATCTTAGCGCCTTAGATTGGCCTAATGACTACGAAGAGGCGTTGGTTGATGCAAAAAAAGAGAACAAAGATATATATCTATTTATAGGTTCAGAGTATTGTAAATATTGTGAAAAGTTTGAAAAAGAGGTACTCTCTCAGGATGAGGTTATACAGAGGCTTAAAAAGAGTTATGTGCTTATTTATCTCTCAAGAGATATAGACGATATCCCAGAGGAGTTTGAGACAACTCCTGTTCCAAGACACTACTTCTTAACAAAAGACGGCAAAGTGATTTTGACGACGATTGGCGGTAGAAGCGTTGAGGGCTTTTATGATTTGCTAGATGAAGTAAAAGAGACAAAAGAGCTTTAAGCGGTAAACGTAGGTAGCGGAACTGTTTTTGATACTGTTATCAATAAAATTAAGGAGATAAATTAATGAAATTCGTACAAACAAACAAAGCACCATCGGCAATAGGACCATACTCCCAAGCGGTAGTAGCAAACGGTATGGTTTTTACATCGGGGCAGATTGCGCTTACACCAGAGGGTGTTATGTTAGAGAGTGATATAGTTATTCAGACAAAACAGGTTTTAAAAAATCTTCAAGCAGTTTTAGAGGAGGCGGGAGCTTCAATGAGCAGTGTTATAAAAACTACTATATTTTTAGACTCTATGGATGATTTTAGTGCAGTAAACGAGATATATGCAGAGGCTTTTGGCTCTCATAAGCCTGCCCGCTCAACAGTTGCGGTAAAAACACTTCCAAAAAACGCCTTAGTGGAGATTGATGCAATAGCGCTTGTTAAATGATAAGATTACTTCTTTTAATACTACCCGCTTTAGCTTCGGCAGAGAGTCTGAAATCAATTCTAGATTATGCACACCAAAACAACAATAGTGTGAAGTCTTCAAAATATATAAAAGAGGCAAAACTTCAAGAAGTAGAATCAAAAAAGAGCAACTACTTTCCAACGATAGATATCGGAGCATCATATACAAACACAAGTGATGCAACTCTTTTTCAATATAGAGATGTTTACTTGGGTTTTGGTAGGGCAGAGCTGGACATATATGACGGCGGAGCCAAATCAGCGCAGCTTCAAAAAGCAAAAGATGAGTTTTTATCAAGTTCACATGATGAGATAGAGTCAAAAAAGAGTCTATCTCTGCAGATTACTCAAGATTATTATAATATTTTAAGCATTATGGCAGACATTAGAGCAAAAGAGGATGCAAGAAAATCTCTACATGAGCAGCTAGAGAGGATAAAGCAGTTCTATGATGCAAAACTCGCTACAAAAGATGATATAGATAGACTTCATGCCTCTTATGAGAGAGTTGTTTATGAGATTGAGTCGCGTAACTTTGAGCTGCTTAGTGTTAAAAAAGCCATGGAGTTAAAAGTCGGCAAAGAGATAGAGAGTTTTGAGAAATCGACTTTTAAAGAGATAGAGTTATCTGATATTGAACTTCAAGATAGTGTTAAATCTCTTATCTATAAAGAGCGCGCGCTTAAAAAGAGTGCCGATTCGATTGAGAGTATTTACTATCCAAATATAAAACTAGAAGATACATATACCATTTATGACTATAGCAATGAAGCAGATGCAAACCCCTTAAAAATAGATAGACAAAATGTGCTTATGCTAACTCTTAACATGAGAATTTTTGATTATGGGGCTACAAAAGAGGCTAGGGAGTCGCTTCTTTTAAGCGCAAAAGCTCTTAATGAAGAGATAAGGTATATGTCAAAAGAGCAGAAGATGCACTATGAACTCTCTATTGCAAGGCTAAATAGTCTTAAGACTAAGATTAAAAGTGCAAAAAGTGCTTTTACCTCCGCATCAAGCGCCTTTAAGACTATAAATGAGAAGTATATTGCGGGTATAGTTGATTATGTAATCTATCTAGATGCACTAAGTGCGAAAACCGAGGCAGATGCTCTTTATGAGAGTTCATTAAATGACCTGCAGATTGCATATGCAATGCTATACTACTACAGCGGTAACAATATAGAGGAGTTTATAGAGTGAAGAGAATATTATTTGGAGTGTTATTTACCCTACTTAGTTTAAATGCAGAGGAAGTTTATGCCAGTTTTTTTGTAGAGCCTCTTAAAGATGCAGAGTTAGCACTTCATGCGGGAGGCATAGTTAAGAAGGTACATGTAAACATCTCAAGTAACGTTAAAAAAGGGGATGTACTTATTGAGTTGGCAAACGATGATATACAAGCACTACTGAATATTGCAAAGTCTGAGTTGACAACAGCGGAGGTTGAGTATAAATACGCGCTAAGAGATTATGAGAGACAAGAGAAGGTGAAGCATCTTATTGATGAGGCAAAATTTGATGTTTATGCTCTTGCTTATGAAAAATCAAAAGCAGCGCTTGAGTTTGCAAAAGCAAATCTTGCTTACAGAGAAGCGCTTTATAGAAAAACTATACTTCTTGCTCCATTTGATGGTGTCGTATATGAAAAAAGTGTAGAAGTAGGGGATGTTGTAACAGAGATGTCGCCAAAAACAGTCTTAAAACTCCAGAGTAAAAGTGAGAGAAAGCTTGTTTTA
>NZ_JALOAA010000014.1 GCF_023229025.1 Sulfurimonas sp. | reverse complement strand
ACACCCATAGCGGTAGTAGAGAGTTCATGAGATATGGAAGCATTCTCACTTGATGACTGCTTTGAGGTCTCTATGAGGTCTTTAAGGGTGCTTATGAGAGAGTTAAAGCCGTTAGCCATTTGCGATAACTCAAGCGGAGCGTTTTCGTCTGCTTTTATTGTCAAATCGTTATTTTTTGTAATATCTAGCAGAGTCGTCTTAAAGCTCTCTAGCGGATTTGAGATAGACATCTTTATAAAATATAGTATAAAAAAGGTAAAGATAACTATGCCGATAATTACGGTTGATATTAGTTTTACTATATCAGAAGCAGCCTCCTCAAGTCTCTCCTCTACGGTAGAATTTGTAACTTTAAAAAGTTCGAGCTCTACATCTCTAAGAAGGTTTATTGAAGCGGTAACGTTTGAGAACCATACAGAAGCATCAACACCAAAACCTCCCTCCATGCCTCTCTCTTTTGCTATATCTATCATATGATTTGTCTTCTTTACTGCCTCACCTTTATAGCTATCTTCGTAGAATTTTTTCAACTCTTTAGATGTAAGGTGGGTAAATTTTCGTATATTGACCTCGTAGGTACTTATGCGTCCTAAAAATGCAAAGTAATTCTTTTCTGTAAAAGAGTCTCGGCTAAAAGCAACATTGAGATTTGCTCTAATTTGTCCCATGGACTCCTTTGAAGATGCCATGTGTGTATAAGCTTGAAGTGTATTTCTTATATCTTTGCTCTCGATGAGTGAGGGTGCAGATGTAGTGGCATCTACAAGAGTTATCACTATGTTTGTAAAGTATGCTCCAACTTCTGTCTCGTGTATAGAGTGTGAGTCGATAGCTGCTCGTTTTTGACCCAAGTTTACAAAAGAGTTTAAGACTGTATCGTCGCCATTTGTTAGCTTATAGACGGCTTTTAGCTCATCTAAAGCAGTATCAACCTTTTTCCTTAATGACGGAATATCATCCCCGTTGTTTTTTCCCTTGCTTGCAACAAACCCCACGCTAAGACCTCTCTCAACCTGCATGCAGTGAATCACTTTTGCAAGAGCTTCTGTCTCTAAAACACGCTTTTTAGTTGTCTCTAAAATGTTCTTCTCATTAATAGTATCTAATACCATAGAGATAGATAGAAGTACTATAGCGATAATTGGGATTATCGCTAAAGATAGTAGCCTTAGTTTAATACTTAACTTCTTCATTAATTTACACCTTATTTTGTTGTTAATGAATAGTAGCTCAAATTAGTTCATATTTTAGATAGATTTATAATATTTTATTATAATTTATCCTCTAGGATAACGTCTCTGTTACCATTTGTAAAATAAAAAGATGTTAAAATACATCAATTTTAAAAGATAGGAATTTTATATGCCTTTACTAGATAGTTTTACAGTTGACCACACGATTATGCCCGCACCTGCCGTTCGCCGTGCAAAAGGGATGAAAACGCCAAAAGGCGATGATATAACGGTATTTGACCTGCGTTTTGTTCGTCCTAACCATGAGATTTTATCATCCGAGGGGATTCATACGCTAGAGCACCTCTTTGCCGGCTTTATGAGAGATCATCTAAACTCCAAAGATGTTGAGATTATTGATATCTCTCCTATGGGTTGTAGAACAGGCTTTTATATGAGTGTAATAGGTACACCGGATGAGAGTGTTGTAAGTGAGGCTTGGCGAGCCTCTATGGAGGATATACTAAATGTAAAAGAGCAAAAAGATATTCCTGAGCTTAATGTCTATCAGTGCGGAACATATAAGATGCACTCGCTCTTAGATGCAAAAGAGATAGCTTCAAAAGTTTTAGAGCGCGGTATAGGCATAATGGATAATGACGCACTCTCTCTTGACTTGGCAAAAGTGCAGTAGCAGATGTATATCTTAATTCCAATGGATGACAGCAACAAGCAAGAGGCACAAATAAGCATTATTAACGATGCAAAAGTGTGGATACAGCTACTTGTAGAAGATGGTAGGGTTGTAGAGATAAATCAAAATGAAGCAAGAGATGCCTTTGATAATCAGAGCCAAGTGTTAGTAGTTAAGAATGATAACGAATATGTCTGGCCCTTTATTGAGCTTGGGATGATGGTTTTAGTCGCACACACGCAAAGAAGTATTGATGATATCGTCGAAGCCTATCTATTTAAAGAGCTTAACGAGATGAGATATTAGAGGCGTTATGAAAAATCTTGAGCTCTTTAGGAAACTTTTCAATCCTCTTCCCGGTAATCACTATCTACAGGTCTCAACGGAGATAGATGAAGTTACGATGCTTTTTTCTCAGATGATGCAGAGTGTTGAGGGGAAGTTAAATCTTGCACTTTATAACGAAGAAACTCTAAAGCAAAAGATAGAGCTCTTATCCACAAATATTCAGCAGATAAAAGATTTAAAACACCCCTTTCGGGCAACTCCAAGGGATCATGATATAGTTCTTTTTAAAGATATATTTCACATTCATGAGAGTAAAGATATGCTCTTAAAGCTTGCTTACCATACGCTAGCAAATGCCGCAAATATAATAATTATGGAGAAAAAAGGGGTAATGGATGTTGAAGCTGTAAAAGAGATGCTCCAAGAGTATGAGTTTAGAGCCCCAAATGAGATAGAGATAGTAGATGGCTATGACTTAGTCATGGCAAAAAAGATGCATATGTGGGGTAACGGTCTTTAGTACCTATTCAAAGTGGATTGTGTTTAATTTGCTTTTGTATAATGCTTAGATGAAATCTCCTTTTAAACACTATCATCCATATGATGTTTTTTTAGACTTAAATACACAAAAAGTAATCGTGGGAACACTTCCGCCGCCTCGATTTTCTATGCAGCAGCTAAAGCCTCAAGATGTGGACTTTTGTTATGGTTCGCAAGATAATCTTTTATGGCAAGCGCTTAATCGCATCTATGACTTAGATCTTTTGTTTGACAACTCCAAAGAGGCAGTAGCTCAAAGAAAAGCATTTTTAATAAAAAAGCGTATAGGGATTTGCGATATTGTAGACTCTTGTGAGAGATATAAAATAGATGCCAGCGATATTGGCATACAAAATGTAGTTTTGCGGGACTTAGTAGGCTTTATAAAAACCTATAAAAATATTCACACTCTCATTTTTACCGGCGGCGGCTCTAAAAATGGACCTGAGTTTTTTTTCAAACAACAACTCAAAACCCACGAACTTAAGCTGCAAAAGTGCGCAGATGAGAATCTGCGTAAGCATACATTTACAATTGATAGCCGAGTTATTACCACCTACTCACTAATCTCTCCCTCCAATGCCGCCAACCGCTCTATAGGAGCAAATCCTACTTTTAAACAAAAAAGAGCTATAAATCCTAACTACAGTACTCTGGATTTTAGAGTAGAGCAGTATGAAAAAATATTTAATATATAATGGACAAAATGAAAAACTTTAATGACGAACTTCACTCAATGGTCTTAAGTGGGGATGGCAGTTATACGGCTTACTCGAAGGAGTATGGTGAACATTACCACTCCACGAAAGATGGTGCACTTTATGAGTCGCTCATAAAGCATGTAGAGCCTGCTTTTAGATTAAAAGCAGGAGCTAGGGAGCTAAATATTTTAGATATCTGCTTTGGGCTTGGGTTTAATACTTTGGCAACTATCTACTACATTAAGAAAAATTCTCTCAACATTAAATTAAATATTTTTTCCCCTGAACTTGACTCCTCGCTTGTAAAATCACTACTAAACTTTACTTACCCGCAGGAGTTTGAAGAGTTTAGGCATATTATTTCAGAGTTGACAAAGAGCGGTCTGTATCAAGATGAAGCTCTACATGTAGAACTCTTTTTTGGAGACGCTAGAGAGTATGTGAGAAATTTCAAGTGCGATAAATTTGACATAGTATATCAAGATGCATTTTCTCCTAGTTCAAATCCTGCTTTGTGGACAAAAGAGTATTTTGGTGACATAAAAAATATAATAAAAAAAGATGGGGTTTTAACAACATACTCAATCTCTCTGGCTACAAGATTGGCACTTTATGCCAATGGCTTTAACATCTATGTAAACGGCGGAGAAGGGTTTAGAGACTCTACGGTGGCATCTATGCAAGAGGTAGAGGGATTTAAGTATGTGGATATGGAGCATAAGATAGGGTGCAATCCAGATGCTAAACCTCTTATGGATTAGGTTTTAAACTTATCTAGCTGTGTTTTTAACGTCTGACTGATGGTGTAGAGCTCATTTGAGCCTGTTGAGATATCAAGAGCACTCTGTCTGTTTTTATTTACTATTTTGTCTATCGATTCTATATTATTTAAAATAAGCTCCGCTTTTTCTTGTACATCTTGCGTGCTTTGCAGAGATGAAGATGCCAAATCCGCAGTTGAGGTTATAATATCTTTCGTATGTTGGAGTTTCTCTCTCATAAGCTCTGAGTTATCACTAAGGGCTCTTGTTTTCTCAACATTTTGATTCATCTGGTTGCTTGCATCTGTTATGGATTGAATAATTATGCTTATGTTTGCATAAATCTCGCCTATTGCTTTTTGAGTGCTCTCAGCGAGTTTTCTTACTTCATCCGCAACAACTGCAAAGCCTCTTCCATGTTCGCCTGCACGTGCTGCTTCTATGGCAGCGTTAAGGGCTAGAAGATTTGTTTTGTCTGCAATATCTTCTATGATTGCTAAAACATCACTAATTTTTTGTGCATCGTTTGTTAGCTGATTAAGGTGAGAGGCGATATCTTCTTCTGTTTGGGCATTTCGTTGAATCTTATCTACTATATCTAAAACATTTGTCTGAAGTTCTTGTAGATTATCCTCTGCTTTTGCCGTAACTTCTTGAGTCTCCTGAACATTAAGGGTGGTTGTGTTGAGCTTCTCTTTCATGTCATCGCTCATATTTTTTGTAGCATTGACTAGCTCAAACTCTTGGTTTGCACCTTCGCTTATTGAGGAGGCGCTGTTTTTCATCTCAAGAGTGTGTCTGCTGTTTGAATCAGATGAGTTTTTTGCCTCATTTAGGGCTTTGCGAACCTCTTGAAGTAACTCTATAAAAGCGGTAGAGACTTCTCCAAGCTCATCGTTTTTTTTATAAAGCGGCTTCTCGTTAGACAAATCAAGTGTCTTTAGAGTAGAGACAATAGTCTCTCTTATTGAGGAGATACCGTTTTTTATGAAGGAGTAGAGTCTAAAATTTAGAAGTGCCGATACTGTTATGAAAAATAGTATTAAAATCAATATATTGTAAAATGTTTTCTCCAAAGATGAGGAGGTCTCGCTGTAGATAGTTTTAATTTTATTGTTGACCTTTTGTTTTATGGCATTGAACTCTTTATTTATTATTGCACTAGTTAATGCCCACTCATTTGAAGCTATCTTTGCTAAAACTTCTCTGTTATCTTTGCTGTAAGCTTGCTCTATATCATCTAAGATTTTAGTTGAAGTTTTATACTCGGTTATTATTTTATTAAATGAGCTTCTTATCTCTTCATCTTTATAAAATGAGCTATTAATTACATTTTGTATTACAAGTTCTAGATTTTCTCTTGTCTGAATGAGTGCAATTCTAGCACCTTCAAAAGCAATCATGCCCGTTAATGCATTGGAGATATTGTTTTGAATTGAGTTAAAATCGTTAATTGCATCAAAAAGTTCATTTTGCGGTTTGAAATTATCTTCATATATTGTCTCAAGCGCGTTCTCTCCGCCACGCGAAGCATTTAAAGAGAAGTAGCCAAGGACTATCATGCTAATAATTACGACAAATATATTGCTAAGGAGTTTTTTTGAGATTAGCAGATTATCTTTGTAAACGAGTATTTTAAATATAAAAAAGAGAGAAATAACAAGGGCTATTGCAACTAAAGAGATTATGGCAATATAACTGGATATATCCTCCTTTGTCTCTTGAATATCTTCTATCTGGAGAACATTGACACCATCAACCTTTAACCCATCATCTTTCCATTGACCTATGCCGCTTTGTAGCCAAAAAACATTTTTATATCCATCTTTTACACTTGCAACAGCCGCCTTGTAGGATCTCCAACACTTTATGCCGTTACAGTAAAAAATCAGCTTTTCATTTTTGTCTTTTGGGAGTCTTGCATTGTTGTAGATGTCGTTGCTATCGTCAAAATCTGCAATTTTATTACTATCCCCTCCCTTTTCGTCATAGTAGGCAGAGATAGCGCCATATATTCTCTCAAGTGCGTATTCAGGAACTTTTCTAGTATCTACAAATATTGCACCGTTTTTTTCTAAAGAGAGGGCTGTGCTTGTATCTACGAGAGTTACACCATGTTTTAAAGCAGTTTGTGCATCAGGAGTGTCTGATTTTGCAAAAGAGTAACTGTAAAAAAGGGCAAGGGTAAGAAAGATTTTTAAAATATTCATGGGATAAACCTCTACAAGATTATATATAAAGTAGTATATCAAAAAGTGATTATATTATTACAAATATTTTATAGAATATTAAATTTGATAACATGCTTATGACATCAACTGTTAAAAACCTCTAAAAATGCCTCCCCAAATTGCTCAAACTTCTTTTGTGCAATGCCGTTGACCATAAGCATACTATCTTTGTCATGTGGTTTGGATGCGGCGATATTTTTAAGTACTTTATCTGAAAAGATTATATACGCAGGTACTTGAAGTTCATTTGCAAGTTCTGTTCGTTTTGTTCGCAACTTCTCAAAGAGTTCTGCATCAAAATCAAGCGTCTCCTCGCTCTTTATTTTTTTCTCTTTTATATTTATCTCAAGGCGTGAAGATTTTATGAAAAGCTCTTTTTTACCTCTTAAGATATCAGCCGCTTCATTTGTGAGTTTTAGAACGCTAAATTCTCCCAAGTGAACAATTTTTAGCTCTATTAGCCTCTCTAAAATAACAAACCACTCTTTTTTAGCAAGATGCATCCCGATGCCGTAAACCGAGAGTTTTTCAGCACCGTTTGCCAAAAGTTTCTGCTCCTTTGAGCCCCTTAGAATGTCTATAATGTAGTTTTTACCAAAATTTTGTTCTGTTTTATAGATGGCACTTAGAAGCATTTGCGCCTCTTTTGTGATGTTTTGCCTCTTTTCATCGCTACTTAAACAGTTATCGCATCTATTTGCGCAATCATCAATCGTATCTTCAAAATAGTCGGCAAGTTGTTTGTGAAAGCAAATCTCTCCTGTTGCATATTTATAAATAGTCTCTATTTTCTGGTTTAGATGCTCTTTGTACTCGCTGTTTTGAATATCTTGCAAAAATCTTTTATGTTGGGCTAGGTCTGCTGCATTAAAGAGGAGTAAAACCTCTGCATCTTCGCCATCCCGCCCCGCACGTCCTATCTCTTGGTAGTAGTTCTCAAGTGATTTTGGAAGCGACATGTGGGCTACAAAACGGATATCGCTCTTATCTATTCCCATTCCAAAAGCGATAGTTGCTACCATGATGTCAACTTTGTCGTTGACAAATATTTTGAAGTTCTGCTCCCTTACATGCTGGGGCAATCCTGCATGATAGGGCAGAGATTTGTAGCCGCTTTTATTAAGAAAGCTACTTAGCTCCTCGCACTTTTTTCGTGAACTTACATAGATGATTCCGCTCTCTTTTTTATGACGATGTAAAAAGGCCTTGAGTTGTTCATGTCCGTTGGAGACCCTTCTTTGTGCGGAGATAAAGATATTTTTACGAAATACTTTACCCTTTAAAAGCAGCGGATTCTCAAGTCGTAACTCCCTTAAAATATCATGAGTTACATGCTCTGTTGAGGTTGCTGTAAAGGCGCAGATTGGGGTGTTTGGGAAGTTTGCTTTTAAGTTTCCAAGCGCTCTGTAGTCATCACGAAACTCATGCCCCCATTGCGAGATACAGTGCGCTTCATCAATAACAAAAAAGTTTATATTTAAACCTCCTAGCATGCTGAGTGTTGTTTGGCTGTTGAGCCTCTCCGGCGAGAGATATAAGAACTTTAACTCCCCCGCATACGCTCTTTTTATAATCTCATCTACTTCATCACGACTCTGCGCAGAGCTTATCATCTGGGCACTCATATTTTGCGCCTGAAGTGAGGCTACTTGGTCTTGCATAAGAGCAATAAGAGGAGAGATAACGATACTTATGCCGTCACTTAACATGGTTGGAAGCTGATAAACTAAAGATTTTCCGCCACCCGTTGGAAGAATCATAAGCAGATCTTGAGCATTTAATATAGCATCAACTCCCTCTTCTTGAAACTCTCGAAAGCTGTTATGCCCAAAGTAATCTTTAAGTGCTTTGTATTTCATTGGTATTTGACCTTGTAGTTCTCGAAAAACAATGTTTTTCCTAAAGAAACTTTGTTTTGTAGCTTTAGGGGGTTGGAAGGGACATTTGTCCCTCCTGCTAAAACGGACGCGTTCGTTTTAGTATGTAACATCAGTTAGTATCTAGCTGATATGGAGTCGATATCATCCCATGAAAGAGTCTCTTTTTTACGAGAGATAATGTGCTCAACATATCTTGCAAACATATCGGTCTCAATATTTACATGAGAGCCTCTGCGATAATTTTTAAAGAGAGTCTCTTTCATAGTGTGCGGTATTATGGTAAGTCTAAAGCTATCGTCAAACACCTCGTTTACAGTTAGGCTTACACCATCAACTGTTATGGAGCCTTTGGGGATAATGTAGGGGATAAATTTTTTCTCAACTTTTATAAAAACATCAAAGGAGTTGCCGCTGTTTTTTATCTCTTTTATCTCGCCAATAGCATCTATATGCCCTTGAACAATGTGCCCTTCAAATCTATCTCCCATCATCATGGCAGGCTCTATATGAACCTCGTTTTTGAAGTTCTCCATCGCCAAAACACTCTGGCTCTCAGGAGAGAGTTCAACACTAAAGCCGTCATGCTCTACTCTTATGACAGTCAAACATGCTCCATTTATGGCGATTGAATCGCCAATCTTAGCTTTATGTTTGGCACGAAGGCTAAGTGTGCTTCCTGCTAAGCTTTTAACATGTGCAATTTCACGTATTAGTCCAGTAAACATATGTTTTCCTTTTATTTCTGCTTCAAAGAGGCTAGCTTTATTGCCATAGCGTTATAAATTTAGAAGACGATCTTGCCCTCTTCTTGAAGCCCTTGAATAATCTCTTTTGCTTTTTTATGCCCCTTGTAGGCTGCTTTTCTACAGTACTCAAGTGCCGTATCATGATTTTGTTCGCATCCAACTCCTTGATCGTAGAGAAGTCCAAGGTTGTAAAGTCCCTCTGCAAGTCCGCCATCAGCCGCCTTTTTAAAGCAGATAAAGCATCTTGTCTCGTTCATCTCAACACCATGTCCATCTTTATATAGGACACCAAGATTATTAAAAGATGCAAGATTTCCGCGTTTTGCTCCCTCTTCGTACCAAAAAGCAGCTTCGGAGTAGTTCTGCAAGCATCCAAGTCCACGCTCTAACATAAGTGCCACCTCATACATTGCCTGTGGAACTTCTCTAATGGCTGCTTCCATGTAGAGTTCATGTGCCTTAAACTGGTCATGTTCAACCCCGCCTAGTCCATTCATGTAGAGTATGGCGAGATTATAAAGTGCATAGGGCTGTTTTAACTCTGCAGCTTTTTGGTAAAGTTTTAGTGCTTTTTCATCATCTCTTTGGCAACCCTGCGCATTTTGGTACATGTAGCCCAAGGAGGTCATAGCATCTGCATTGCCGTTGTCTGAGAGTTGCTCATATAGTTCAAAGGCAGTTTTAAAGTCTTGGCTGTTATATGCGTCGTGTGCTTTTTTTATCATAAGTTTAAACCATTATTTAGAATATATTACGCAAATGATACTCAAAAATGATAAAATTCGCTTTAATAAATTAATTAAGTAAGAAGTGGAATTTTATATATGAATTATGATGTAATAGTTGTCGGCGGTGGGCATGCAGGAGTTGAAGCAGCTCTTAGTTGTGCAAGAATGGGTAGCAAAACTCTACTTATCTCAATGCTTGCCGAAAATGTGGGTGCGACAAGCTGTAATCCGGCAATCGGTGGTTTAGCAAAGGGGCATTTAGTCCGTGAGATAGATGCTCTTGGTGGAGAGATGGCTCTTATAACCGATGAAGCAGGAATTCAGTTTCGCATACTTAACCACACAAAAGGTCCAGCCGTTCGTGGAAGCCGCGCGCAGATAGATATGGACAGATACCGCGTGATTGCTAGAAACAAGATACTGACTACACCAAACCTTGAGCTAGTTCAGGAGATGGTAGAGTCGCTTATCATTGAAGAGGGCGAGGCAAAAGGGGTAAAAACTAATCTTTTAAATGAGTATAGGGCTAAAAAAGTAATTATAACAAGCGGGACTTTTTTACGCGGCATTATACATGTAGGAGAGATACAGCAAGAAGGAGGGCGTTTTGGGGAGCAGACTAGTATAGGACTTAGCCACTCACTTAAGGCATGCGGTTTTGAGATGGAGAGGTTAAAAACCGGAACATGTGCGAGAGTTGATGCCTCAACTATTGACTTTTCGGTTATGGAGAAGCAAGATGGAGATGAAGTTCCAAATCCTTTTAGCTTTAGAACCGACCGTGATGAGTTTAGAAAAACTAAAAAGCAGATTCCATGTTTTATCGCTTATACAAATGAAGATACCCATAACATAATAGAGAGTAACTTCTACCGCGCCCCGCTCTTTACGGGGCAGATTAGTGGAACGGGAGCAAGATATTGCCCAAGTATTGAGGATAAAGTAAACCGTTTTAGAGATAAAGATAGACACCATCTTTTTATAGAGCCTCAAACAAGAGAAAATACAGAGTGCTATATAAACGGCTTAAGCACATCGCTTCCGCCTGATGTTCAACAGCAGATGATTCACTCAGTCAAAGGTATGGAAAATGCAAAGATAGTTCGTTATGGTTATGCCATAGAGTACGATTTTGTAGATCCAAGAGAGCTTAAGCACTCACTAGAGACTAAAAAGATAAAAAGCCTCTATCTTGCAGGGCAGATAAACGGAACAACAGGTTATGAGGAAGCTGCTGCACAAGGTCTTATGGCCGGCATAAACGCAACTCTAAGTCTGCAGGGAAAAGAGCCTCTTGTACTGCGAAGAGATGAAGCATATATAGGTGTTTTGATAGATGATTTAGTTACAAAAGGTACAAAAGAGCCATACCGCATGTTTACATCACGAGCTGAATACAGGCTGCTATTGCGTGAAGAGTCGGCAGATACAAGACTTAGCCGTTATGGACACGCTCTTGGACTTATTGACGATGAGGTTTATGCAAAAGTAAAAGCAAAAGATAAGCAGATTCAAGAGGGTCTAAAGCTTTTAAACGAGACTGTTTTTACTCCAAACAAAGAGTTTCTAGCTGTTTTAGAGAGTATGGGTGAAGAGAAGATAAAAGATAGTATTACCGCACAACAACTAGTAGCAAGAAAGAGTTTTGATATAGAAAAAATGGTAAAAATTGTTCCGGAATTAGAAAAATATGAGTTATACATAAAAGAGGAGATTTTAGTTGAGGGAAAATATGCACGCTATATAGATAAACAAAGCGAGGAGATTCAGAAGATGAAAAAGTATCTCAAAATTGAGATACCGCAAGAGTTTGATTTTAGAAAAATCAGTGGACTAAGCAGAGAGATAGTTGAAAAACTTGAGACTTATAATCCTCCGACACTCCAAGCAGCTTCGCAGATAAGCGGAATTACTCCGGCAGCTATCGAGATTTTACATATATTTATAAAGATTGATGCAAAAAAAGCAAATTTTAAAGGAAGATGATGAATATCTACTACTATGTACACACAGGGCACAGAATAGGGCTTGACAGGTTTAGAAGAGCATGTACAATCATCCGCTCTTTAGGAGATATAGACATTACGCTTCTTTGTTCTGATTTTCGCATTGCGAATGAGGCGAAGCATTTTGGCGTAGATAAAGCAGTCGGTATAGATGTAGTTAGAAATATTCCTCAAATCGCTAAGCATGGCGATAAGCTTATCTTTGATTCAGAGGAAGCAAATCCGATAATGCTAGAAGATATGAGAGAGTACTTCTCTACTTTCATTCGTGTAAGCGATAGCGTGGATGATGTAAAAGCAGACAAAGAACTTTTAATCTCGCCATATCTTAGCGGGGAGGGTATCTGTAACACAGTAGCAGTAGATGATAAATATTTTTTGCAAGAGGAGAAAACAGTTGAACTCTCTCTCTTTTTCGGTGATGATGATTATGAGAAAGATTTGGAGAAAAATTTAACATCTATAGAGGATTTAAATCCTGACCTCTTGTTAGGTTTTTACTACTTCTTAGATTATGAAGATATGCTTAAGAAAAAATTCAGAAACTATCATGAGTTTGAAGAGTATGACACCGTTATAAAAAAATCAAAAATCTTAATTACATCATCCCCTCAAGCCACTCTAGAGAGTCTTGCAGCCGGCTCAAAGCCCATATATGTGCAACGAGAGGATTATACAACAGAGTTTTTAAAACTTTTTGAGACTCTAAATATCCCTGTTATTAGAAGTTATGAAAAAGAACATCTTATTGATACTATAAGCTCATTAAATAATCATACCTACTCAAAAATGAGACAAAATAGTAACAGATTGCAAGAATTTATAAAAGAAAACTTAAATTTATAATTAATTAAAAGTAATTTGGTGTATAATCAGAGCTAAATTTTTTAAGAAAGAGAGCTTAGAGATGCATAACAGTAGCCGTAGAGGTTTTATGGGTAGAGCATTTGGTGCCGTGGCAGGTGTCGGTGTTGTTGGTTCATTGGTTGCAATGAAAAAGTCTTGGGATCCGCTTCCGAGCGTTAAAGCAGCAGGTTTTACTACTCTTGATATGTCAATATATCCAGAAGGTGAGCTAGTAACTGAAAAATGGAGAGGAAAGCCAATCTTTGTTTTGAAAAAAACTGCTGAAATGATTGCTAAGCAAACAGAGAGTCAAAAAGCAAGAGGCGTTATCATAGGTGATTCTGAGTTTATGGTTGCTATCGGTTTATGTACACACTTAGGCTGTATTCCTAGCTATAATGCTGCAGAGGAGTCATTTTTATGTGCTTGTCATGGTGGTATGTTTAACTGGGCAGGTGAAGTAACTAAAGTTCCACCACCACGTGCATTTGATATTCCTCCATTTAAAATTGAAGGTAACAATATAATTCTTGGCGAAGTAGGCCCTGAATACAAAGCTATGAAAGATAGCGGAATAACGCTTTAGGGAGGGGGATTAATTATGGCACAATTTACAAAAGCAACAAGCATTAAAGATTGGTTAAATCAACGTTTAGCAATTGAAAAAGTTGAAAAGGTTATGGCATCTGAGTATTGGATTCCAAAGAACATTAACTTTTTATGGGCAATGGGTATGGTTTTAGCAATAACTTTTGCACTACTACTAGTTTCTGGAATTTTCCTTTTAATGTATTATCAACCGCATGTTGACTTAGCATTTGACAGTGTAAACTACACAATTATGAGAGAAGTTGACTTTGGCTGGCTCTGGAGACATATCCATGGTGTGGCAGCATCTGTAGTCTTTTTAGTTATTTACATTCATATGTTTACAGGTATCTACTACGGCTCATATAAGAAGGGTCGTGAGATGATTTGGATCTCAGGGATGCTACTATTTGTAACTTTTTCTGCAGAGGCTTTCTCTGGCTATATGCTTCCATGGGGTCAAATGAGTTACTGGGCAGGTATGGTTATTACTAATATCTTTAGTCTTGGTGATTTACATCTAGATGGTCTTGTTGAGTGGATTCGTGGTGATTATGTTCCTGCTCAAGCATTTTTGAGTCGTTTCTTTATGCTTCATGTTCTTTTATTACCATTGGTTATCATCGGATTAATCGGGCTTCACTTTGCAGCTCTTCGTATTCCACATGTTAATAATCAAGATGGTGAAGAGATTGATTTTGAAGCTGAGAGTAAAAAATATTTAGCTGGTGATAAAGCCGGTTCTAAAGTTATGCGTTTTGCTAATGACTTTATGAGTAAAGATATGATGATAGTAGGTATCTACTTAATATTTTTCTTTTATCTTGTTTTTTACAACTACAGTTTTGCACTTGATCCTGTAAACTTTGATCCTGCAGATATGCTTAAAACTCCTACGCACATCTACCCAGAGTGGTACTTCTTGTGGTCATATGAGATTTTACGCCCATTCTCTGTAAATATCGGTCTTATAGCTTTTGGTTTTGCGCAAGTAATCTTTGTTCTTCTTCCTTGGTTAGATAGAAGTCCAAATACAGTTCCGGCAAGCCGTCGCGGTCTGTTTCAGATTTGGTTCTGGTTGCTATTGATTGATATGATAGTCTTAACCGCTATGGGTAAACTACCTCCAGAAGGTATATTTAGCACTATTGGTTTAGTTGCTGCATTAATGTTTATAGTTTTATGGATTGCCCTTCCGTTTATAACTATGAATGAAAAAAAAGTATAAGGAGAATAGGATGAAAAATAAAGAACCTTTAATACTGGTTGTTGTTGTTGCTTTTAGTCTCCTAACGTACTGGTTAGTTGAGCCATTTGCGCACTCTGTAATGCACAAACATGTTGAGAGTCAAAATTTTGCTTATGCAGATTTACCGGCAATTACTAAAACCGGTAATGTTGCAAACGGTAAAGAGCTGACAATGGGAGCCGGTGGCTGTACAGGTTGTCACTCAATTACTAAAGAGGGAATACCGGCAAATATGGATGCTGTTACTGCTGCGGGAGTATATGGTGTAAATCCACCGGACTTAAGTGATGCAGGTGCGGTTTATGATGCTAAATTCTTAGCAGACCTTATTAAAAATCCTGCACATGCACTTAAAGTTGAGCATAAATTTGATGCAGCTAAAGGTCAAATGCACCCAATGGTTGCTTTTTACGGCGCTGGCGGAGATATTGATCAAGAAGTTGCAGATATGGTTGCATACATGCAGTCCATAGCAGTTAGTAAAGATGAGCTAACACCAAGAATGGCATATGAAAATGCTTGTGGTAGATGTCATGAGATGAGATATGAAAACTGGACACAACTAGGAACGAAGCCTTCATTTAAGTTTGAAAAAGATGCGTTGGCATACGATATTGAGGTACTAGAGTATCAAGAGGCGTTAACGGCATATATGGGTAAACTTCCTCCGGATTTATCAGCATATATTCGTTCAAGAAGTGAGCACTTCCTAAGCACTTTTATAGAAGATCCTCAAGCACACTTGGCCGGTACTGCAATGCCTAGAGTAGGTGTTACTGCCGATGCTGCCCAAAAAATTATTGAACATATGGCAGATGCAGGTGATACAAAAAGACATGAGAGAGCATCTGTTGGAGCTAACGTGATGTGGTACATTCTTATTTTTGCTATCTTTGCATACTTATGGAAAAGATCAGTTTGGAAAGAACTTCATTAACCCTATAAAGGCTTGACTCTCCTTGGAGTCAAGTCATCTTCTATTTTACTTTTTCTCAATTACAACAATCGTCTTACACACTAAATCATGCAGAGCTTTTTTATCTTTTCTATAAAAAGGAAGAAGAAGACCTAGTATAGTTGTAGCAGTAAATAAAAAAGCGATAAACCTCATAATAGCTTTTAAAAACGATATATTATTGCCATCTGTATCATTGACTACTCTCATCTCATAAGCTTTTTTTCCGGGGGTTTGTCCAAACTTGCTAAGTAAAAAAGCGTAAATTACTCCATATACGCTAACACCGATTAGGGGCGCAAGCTGCGATGATTGAAAATCATCTTTTCCATTCATTGCAACATATGTTATAAGATATAGTATCGGAACATATATCATGAATAGGTCTGTAATAAAAGCTTTGACTCTAGAGCTATAGGGCGCATAAGTCAGTTTTTTTGGCTCTTTTTTATCAGTAGTATTTCTGTTTTTTTTAAGTTTTCTAAATCTCATGGCGAAATTATAACAGATTAAAATAGCAATTAAAATTTTAATTTATATAAAATGTCGCTTAATATGTACAATTAATAACAAATTGTAAATAAATCGGTAATAAAGAGGATGATTTAAACAAAGTTTAAAATTCGGGGGTGTAGAATATGTGACGTCCTAATACATTTCATAATTTGAAGTGATATATAAGTGATAAAATTATCACTTATATATCACTTCAAATCTGTATGTATAAAGAGACAAAACAGGAGAGAATAGATGAGAAAAATGGTAAAAATGTCAATGGCTGCGGTCATGGTTATGGGTATAGGTTCGGTTTCTGCTCAAGCTGAGGGGACTGAAATATTAAGCAATATTAAAGTAGATGGTCAAGCAAGAGCACGCTACGAGATGGTCGATAAAAAGAACGCTACACCAAATGCGAATGCTGTAACTAATCGTCTAAAAATTGGAATTGGTGCTGATTTGTTTGGTACGGATTGGCTCTCTGCATATGCAGAAATGACTGATGTTCGTGCTTTAAACGATAACTACAACAGTACATCAAATGGGGAGAATCATCAAGTTGTAGCAGATCCTGAGCAGACACGTCTTACACAAGCATACTTAGATATAAGTCTTGGAGATCCAAAGTTAAGAATCGGTCGTCAAATGATTAACCTTGATAACCAAAGATTTGTAGGAGCGGTAGGTTGGAGACAGATGTTCCAAACATTTGATGCTTATACACTTACATATAATAGTATTGAAAATCTCAATCTATTTGCATCTTATGTTACTCAAGTAAATACGATAAAGGCTGACTCTGATCTCACGCCTTCAGAGGATACTATTGACACTAGAACTCTTCTTTTAAATGCTTCATATAAAGTAATGGATGAGTTAAAAGTTACTGCATATGGATACTTAATTGGTGAGAACAGTGATAATAATTTAGATGGCGGAAGCGATACTTACGGTATAGCACTTACTGGTAATGTGAATGCTATTGATGGTGTAAAGCTTGATTACCGTGCAGAGTATGCAGCGCAAAAAGATCCTTCAATGGAAGCTTCCGGCTTTAGTACACCCGCTCAAGACAAAGATGCTAACTATTACAATATAGAGCTTAATGCAAATGCTAGCGGTTTCTTAGTGGGTATTCAGTATGAAGTGCTAAGTGGAGCAAATGCAAGCGGAACAGAGACTGCATTTCAAACTCCTTTAGCTACACTACATGCACATAACGGTTATGGAGATATATTTTTAACTACACCGGATGAAGGTCTTGAGGATTTAAACTTTACACTAGGTTATAAATCAAAAGAGTTCGGTACACTAAAAGCAATCTATCATGACTTCTCTAGTGAAGTAGGAAGTATTGATTACGGTAATGAGCTTGATATTATATATACAAGAGCAGTTCCTAATGTAAACAACCTAACTGGTACTTTAAAGTTTGTGAAATATGATGCAGACGACGTAACTGGTTCTTCAAACGTTACAACAAATGTTGACATGACAAAATTCGTTGCAATGCTAGACTACAAATTTTCTACAAAATAGTCAAAATTTTCAAGCCACTCCTTGTGGCTTGATACCCTCTCTTTTTTAAACACATACTTATCATTATATATACTTTAATTTACTTTTTACCTCCAAAAGATATAATACAGACAAACTTATAGATGTTATTATAATTTCAAATAGAGATATTTGAAATGTCAGGAACTATTATGCTAATAGACAGCTACCAAAGAGTAGTTGATTATCTTCGTATCTCCGTAACAGAGAGATGTAACTTCAGATGTCAATACTGTATGCCCGAGAAACCTTTTTCATGGGTACCAAAAGAGAATCTTCTAACATTTGAGGAGCTTTTTTTATTTGTAAAAGTTGCTATAGATGAGGGAATAAAAAAAATCCGCATAACAGGTGGAGAGCCGCTTCTAAGAGAAGATTTGGATAAATTTATAAAAATGATTTATGACTACGCTCCAGATATAGATTTGGCTATGACGACAAATGCCTATTTACTTAAATCTACCGCACAAAAATTAAAAGAGGCCGGATTGAAACGGCTAAATGTCAGTATTGATACACTAAAACCCGAAGTAGCGCAAAAGATAGCCGGCAAAGATGTCTTGGCAAATGTTTTAGAGGGTGTTGAGGAAGCAAGAGCCGTCGGACTTAAAGTAAAAGTAAATATGGTTCCTATGAAAAATATGAATGCCGATGAGATTGTAGATGTTTTGGAGTACTGTAAGACACGCAACATGAGCATAAGATTTATAGAGTATATGGAGAACAGTTTTGCCTCTAAAGAGATAAGCGGATTAAAATCAGAGGAGCTTTTATCACGTCTGCGAGAACATTACAGATTTGAAGATGAAGGGTTTGACGGTGCATCACCGTCGCACTACTATAGAATGAGTGATGGCTATAGATTTGGGATAATAGAGCCGTATGAGGATGATTTCTGCAAGCAGTGCAACCGTATTCGTTTAACTGCAGAGGGGCAGTTAATTCCATGTCTTTATTTTGATGAGGCACTAAGTATTAGCAAAGCTATAAAAGGTGGAGATGTAGTAGGGGCTGCTGAAGTGCTTAGAGAAGTTGTAAAAAATAAACCTGAAAAGAACCGTTGGGGCGGAGAGGACGGCGAAGTCTCATCACGCGCTTTTTATGAAACGGGCGGTTGATGATATATCTGGTAGAACATTTTTACTCCATTCAAGGTGAGGGGCGTTATGTCGGTACTCCTTCTCTCTTTTTTCGTTTTGGCGGCTGCAATATGAAGTGTGAGGGTTTTGGATGTGAGGAGAGTGCCCCAAACGGCAGCAAGGTTTTGGGGTGCGATACTGTATATGCAGTAAACAAGGAGCATTTTTTACAAAACTGGGTTCCTATAAATAGTGCAAAAGAGCTACTTGGCGTTTTAGAGCTTTATGAGTTGCCAAAAAGTGTAGATATTGTTTTAACGGGCGGGGAGCCGCTTATATATGCAAATGAGCCTATTTTTATAGAGTTTTTACAATCTCTTAATGAGGCAGGACATAGAGTTACATTTGAGACAAATGCCTCTTTAAGTGTTAATTTTGAAAAATACCCAATATACAGAGAGTTTGTGTTTGCACTATCGGTAAAACTCTCAAACTCAAATGAGCCATTTAGCAAAAGAGTCAGGGGCGATATAATAAATGCTATTGCCACAAATGCCAAAGATGCCTTTTTTAAATTCTCTATAGACGCAGAGTCGATAGATTTAGGGCTTGAGGAGGAGATAGAAGAGATAGTTATGCACTCCCCAAACACGCAGGTTTACTGTATGCCTCTTGGGGGAACAAAAGAGGAAGTGGAAGCTAATACAGAGCCTTTAATAGAGTTTTGTAAGTCAAAAGGCTACAATTTTAGTGACAGGCTGCATATAAGAATTTGGGATCAAAACAGAGGTGTTTAATTTATGATAATAAGAAAACTTTTTAAATTTGAAAACGCTCATGTAGTAAGAGGGTGTTCTAGTATAAAATGCAGAAGCTCCATTCATGGACACTCATACAGAGTTGAACTTCTTTTTGAGTCAAATTTTTTAGATAACGGTCAGATGGTCTATGATTTTGGACTTATGAAGCAGAATATGAAAGACATTATTGATAGCTTTGACCATGCTATAACTATATGGAGCAGTGACGATGAAGAGTATATAAAAGATATGAAAAAGCACTCTGCAAGGTGGGTTGTTACTCCTCTCTCTCCATCAGCTGAGCAGTTTAGCAGAATATTTTTTGTACTTATTGACAAGCTCTTAAAACTTACAAGCACGGTTAACGGGGAGAGAGAGGTAAAACTCCGCAGCGTAATAATCCATGAGACGGCAACAGGCTACGCAGAGGCATTTAGAGAGGATGCTTACTCTGAGGTAATGGGCAAAATTGACTTAAATGAGATTCTATTTTCTCAAGAGATACAAAAGGGTTGGCAAGACTCCAGACTCTTTGAGAAGATAAAAAACGGCGAAAGCTTTATTAACCCTAAGAGTGTTTAACCACAGGAGAGGCTTTTTTGCTCTTTTGAGTTAAAGCTAAACCTTGTGGATATTATCTTGACTCTACTCTCTTTTTTTATTAGTTGACAATTTTCATCAGCTATGATAAAAGCATTTGAGAGCGCTAGAGGTGTTATCATTCCAGGTGAGAATTTATCATAAGGCATAAACTCCTCTCCGTTAAAGTATCCAGGAATAAGCGTTCTTCTGCCTCCCCTTATAGTGCAGTTATCTCCCATTTTTGTCTCTATTGTAGAGATGTATTTTGCCTCATCTCCGCTAAGAGCCAAGATGATGCTTTGAGCAAATAGCTCAAAATTGAGTGCTGCTGCTAGCGGATTTCCCGGGAGATTTAATACCAGAGTATCTTTAATTCGCCCAAATGTTGTCGGTTTACCGGGTTTTATCTCTACTTTGTCAAAAAATATCTCATAACCGAATTTACCAAATGCCTCTTTTGTAAAGTCGGCATCCCCGACGCTTACGCCGCCGGAAGTTATTATTAAATCGCTCTCTAGAGCGCTTTTTATATGCTCTGCGATATCTTCAAGTGAATCGCATGCAGTACCTATAAAATCAACCTCACAGCCAAGCTCTTTTGCTCTGCTAAAAAAGGTAGGGCTGTTTGTATTGTAGAGCTGATAAGACTCTATGCTCTCATAGTGCATCTTAAGCTCATCTCCCGAAGCGAAGATGGCAACTTTGGGCTTTTTATAAACCTTTATATGGCTAATACCTTGCGACGCTAAAAGCGTAATATGGTGAGCATAGATTCTTTGCCCTTTGTGTAGTAGAGTTGAGTCTCTTTTTATATCTTCGCCGCACAAACGTATATGTCTTGATGCTTTTATATTAATGGGAAGCCTAACACCGCCAGCCGCATCAGTAACATCTTCTATAGGAACGATTGCCTCGCATCCCGAAGGGATTTTAGCCCCAGTCATTATCTTGATGGCAAATCCGCTCTCTAGCTCCTCCTTTGAGTTGTCTCCTGCAAATATAGTGTGATTTACTTTTACCTCTTTGCCTGCATCATTTAGTTTTACGGCAAAACCGTCCATTGCCGAATTATCATATGGCGGAAGATTGTGGCATGCGGTAATCTCCTCTGCCAAAACAGAGCCTAAAGCCTCTTCAAGCGGCACTATTTTCAGTGATTTTGCCGTAGCGTTTTTATAAATATACTCAAGTGCTTTTTCTATAGTAACTGCCATATCTCTTCTTTCATGTGAGCCTCTTTAATTTTAAGAGCCTCTTTTTATTGAATTTATTGTAATATTTCACTATGAATGAAATGTATGATATGAGTATTGTAACACACAACTGGGGTGTTGGGCTAGTTTTAGGCGCTATTTTTGCAAATATTGTTATGCTATATGGTATAAAAAGTTTAACAAAGTACACAAGAGCTATGTTACTTTTTACGCCGATTGTATCAACTACTATAGGTATGGTTATCTTTACCGGGGTTGTTATGATGGCAGCAAAGCATCTGGACTTTACGATAGAGAATATCGCTATGATACTCTTTGCGATTATTTTGATATATCTTGAGATAAAACGCTCAAGAGCACTTAGTCACATTAATAAAAAAGATCCAGACGCATTTAAAAACTTTAAAGCGTATGCAATTAAGATATTTTTATGGGAGATTTTTGTGACTCTTAGTATCTCCTTTTGGATGTGGCTTTGATATATGTGCTCAATGATGAAGCAGGGGAGCAGACTCTACATATAAGAGGTGAGCTTTATAAATATCTAATTAAAGCCCGCCGCCATAAGGAGGGAGATGAGATATCTTTTAGGTCAAGAGAAAAATTGGAAATCTTGCATAGATATAGAGTCGATACGCTTGATTCAAGAAGTGCGGAGCTAGCGCTTATCTCTTCAGAGTTATATGAGGTAAAGAGTAACAAAAGCCTCCATATAGGTTGGTGTGTTATAGATGCAAACTCAATAGAAAAAGTTCTCCCTTCTCTTTGTGAAATAGGTGTTAAGAGAGTCTCGTTTATATCATGCCAAAGAAGTCAAAAAAACATTAAACTTGATTTTAAAAGATTTACGAGAATCATAGAAGCTTCAATGCAGCAAAGCGGAAGAAGCAACTATATAGAGTTTGATACATATAGAAGTGTAGAGGAGTTCATAGCAAAGTTTCCGGATACTAACGTATTTGATTTTTGTGATGATACGCTGCAGGATTATAGTGACGTAAGAACTGTTTTAATAGGGTGCGAGGGTGGTTTTTCTCCTAAAGAGAGAGAGCTTCTTAGCTCTTTAAAAAGATTTAGACTAAACACACCTATGGTACTGCGTTCAGAGAGTGCAGTTGTTGCAATAGCTAGTAAAATACTGTTTTAAGATAAATATTGGTATAATCCCATTCTTAAAAATCCGCCCCCATACGGATTTAAAAAATATATAGATATTCGCACACAAACGAGTGTCAAAAGGCAAAAAAATGAAAAAAGATCTTCACCCTAAATTAGTAGTCTGTACAGTAAGCTGTGCATGCGGAAACAGCTTTGAGACTGAGAGTGTAAAAGAGGAGATGAGAATAGATATCTGTAATGAGTGTCACCCATTTTTTACAGGTTCTGAGAGAATGGTAGATACCGCAGGAAGAATTGAAAAATTCAACCAACGTTACGCAAAAAAATAATCAAGACTCCTCTTGCTTACACTTCTCCCGACTCCAATTGGGAATATAGGCGATATATCGCTTAGAGCTATTGAGGCTCTAAGTAGCGCCGATACACTTCTATGCGAAGATACTCGCGTTACAAAAAAACTAATCCACATACTAAAAGAGCGTTACGACACATCTTTTAAGCCTGAGCAAAATTTTATCTCACTCCATTCACATAATGAAAAAGAGTTTATAGAGTCTCTTGAGAACTCTTTTTTTGAACAGAATGTTGTTTATGTAAGTGATGCGGGGATGCCCGGTATCAGTGACCCGGGTCAAGCACTTGTTAGGTATTGCCAAAAAAATGGTGTTGTTTACGATGTTTTACCGGGAGCAAATGCGCTTTTGACAGCATTTGTTGCAAGTGGATTTGTAGAAACAAAGATGCTTTTTTGGGGATTTTTACCTCATAAGGGTAAAGATAGAGAGGCTTCTCTTTTGGGTGCTCTTGGTAGCGGCTTTACCACGGTTGTTTATGAGTCTCCGCGCAGAGTTGAAAAGCTCTTAACTGAAATTGCTCAAGAGGATCCATCAAGAGAGATATTTTTAGCAAAAGAGCTTACAAAAAAGCATCAAAGCTACTACTTTGGAACTGCTGATGAGATAAAACAAACAATAGGTGCAAATATTCGCGGTGAGTGGGTTGTAGTCATTAGTGCATCTGCTGCACAAAAAAGTAGCGCCGTAACTCAAAATGACATCTTAGAGCTTGATCTGCCAAAGAAAGTTCAAGCAAAGCTTATCTCAAAAATAACAGGAGAAAATACAAAAGCTTGTTATGAGAGACTCTTAAAGCTATAGATATATACTATTTTCAATTTTTTGGATAGAATGTTCAAATGTTAATTTATGCAAAGCAACCAATCAACTATATTATAAATAATCATCCTGCAAAGATAAAGAGGCTTTATCTGGCAAAAGAGATAGAGAAAAAAGAGTATTCACGATTAATGAAAATGGATTTTGAGATAAAGAGAATTCCATCTGATGCGGCAGGAAAAATGTGTAAAAATGCCTCCCATCAAGGAGTACTAGCAGAGGTGGATGACTATCCGCTACATGATTATAAAACCTTTTTAGATTATGAGTATCTGCTTGTTCTCTCAGGTTTGACGGATGTCGGGAATATCGGTGCAATAATTAGAACAGCTTATGCACTTGGCGTAGAGGCTGTAATTGCGTGTGGAGTAAAATCACTTCCTCTTGAAGCAGTAACTAGAACAAGTACCGGAACTCTTTTTGATATGCCTTTTGCGATAGAGACAAATATTCATGATGTTATAAACGACTTAAAGATGTCAGGATTTAGCACATATGGTGCTGATATGCAAGGCGGTGACATTAGAGAAGTAGAAGTAAGAGGCAAAAGAGCCCTCTTTTTAGGAAGTGAAGGTGAAGGGTTAAGTACAAGAGTTAGCTCAAAAATGGATATGATTGTAAGTATAGCAATGGCGCATAAGTTTGACTCTTTAAATGTCGGTGCAGCCGGAGCAATTTTGATGGATAGGATGAGAAGATGAGTGAAGGTCTTGAAAAATTAAAAAGTATTGGCATACAAAAAGTTCATGAAGTAACTCACATTTCAAGAGTGCATGTTCAGGCAATATTTAATGAGAATTTTGAAGGCATGGGTAGTGTTCAGCTGTTGGGCTTTATATCTATTTTAGAGAGAGAGTACTCTGTTGATTTAAGTGAGTTAAAAAGCAAAGCAAAAGAGTATTTTGAGAGTAATGCACCGGTTGAAGAGAACATAGAGAAAGTTAAACTTTTTTCATCATCAAAGAAGGAGAGAAACCCTGCTTTTGTTTATGGAGTAATTGCGCTAATTATTATTCTAACACTGCTCTACTTTGCTTCAAGAGCGCCACAGAGCGACATGTTAGAAGACAATACTACTTCTCAAGCAGCTACTATAGTAATTCAGGATGATGAGAATGTCTCAGAGTTTGATGAAAATATTACTGAGGAGAGTTTGCTAGAGCCGACTCTAGAAAAAGAGCAGGAGATAGAGGTAAAACCGATAACATTAAAAATTATTCCAAAGACAAGAGTATGGTTGGGTTATATTGATTTGTCCAATCATAAAAAATATCAGAAGATTTTCTCCGATGAGTTAGAGTTTGACACTACAAAAGATTGGCTTTTAGCATTTGGGCATGGTCATATAGATATAGATATAAACGGCGAAATAAAAAGCTTTCAAGACCCTAAAAATATAAGATTTTCATATATCGACTCTGAACTAAAAGAGATAAGTTTTGAGGAGTTTAAGAGTTTAAATAGGGGTAGTGGATGGTAAAAATATTTTTACTCTCTGTAGCGCTTATATCTTCTCTTTTAGCTCAGCAGCCAAAAGAGATAAACAGCGATGATCCTTTAATTCAAAAAGTAAAAAGCCTAATAGCTCCTGCTACATTTGCCAAGGATAGAGCCTATATAGATATCATCTTCTCTCCAAGATCGGATTACTACAACAGCCAAGGAAGAGTAGATTCTGTAAAAGTAATCCAAACACTTAAAGATAACGGTATTTTAAACCTCTTTTTTAAAACTCCTCGTGAGATAAAGATAAGCTTTAAGACAGAGGGCGTGCCTCTGTTTTTTGTAAAGATAATGAGTGATTCGCTTAGAAATTTAGGTTACTACAGATATGTAACAAAAGAGTCAAGCTATAATGACTCTAAATTTACATGGAAAATAAGTCTAATTTCTGAATATGCGGCAGATCCTCTGATTCTAAGTCAAGAGCTAAGAAAGAGTAATTGCGAAATTATTGATGTAGTAAGAGAGAATGAGAGTGACTGGCTATATTTGATTGATATGAAAGATGCCAAATTAGATGTAAGCACTCTTGAAGACTCAGAGGAGTTTAGACTCAAGAGATCACTCTACTCATATTGGTTAGACGTATCAAAAGTAGATAAGATTGAGATATCAAGCTCTCATAGGAATGATTGGTATCCCTATATAGCCTATTATGACAAATCCCTAAAGCTACTGCGAGTTATTAAGATAGATAAAAAAAGAAGCAATATAACACTCAACATGAGAGAGAATACACACTATATAAAGATTTCTGATATATACTCTCTTAAAAATATAAAAGATGACTTGGTTTTAAAACCAACCGCAAAAAAAGTACAAGCCCCTCTGTAAGAGTTCTGTTTATATCGCTTTGGAGTTGCTTGTAAACAAATTATAAAATTTTTTCGATAGAATGTCATTAATAATTTAAGCAGGAATATTCATGTTTGACGAAATAGAGTTTGATAGAGTAAAAAGATTACCAAAGTATGTTTTTGCCGAGGTAAATGAGTTGAAAATGGCACAGCGTAGAGCAGGTGCAGATGTAATAGACTTTTCTATGGGAAATCCTGATGGGGATACTCCTGAGCATATTAGAGAGAAGCTTGTTGAGTCTGCACAAAAGACAAAAACACATGGTTACTCAACATCAAAAGGAATACCAAAACTTTTAACGGCAATTGCAGATTGGTACAAAAGAAGATATGACTGCGATTTAGACCCTATGACAGAGTGTGTCGCAACTATGGGCTCAAAAGAGGGGTATGCACATCTTGCATACGCTATAACTAATCTCGGCGATGTTGCCATTGTGCCGGACCCGACATATCCAATTCATGAGTATGCATTTATATTAGCAGGCGCAAGCGTAATCAAATTTGGAATAGAGTTTGATGAAGATTTTAAGATAAATGAAGATAAGTTTTTCCAAGATCTCGTAAAGGTTTTTAAAGAGAGTGCTCCTAGACCAAAGTATGTGTTAGTTAATTTTCCGCACAACCCTACAACAGCAACCGTTACGCAGGATTTTTATGTCAGACTTGTAGCGCTTGCAAAAGAGCTTAGATTTTATGTCATCAGCGATATTGCGTATGGCGATATAACATTTTGTGACTATGTTACACCATCTATCATGAGCGTTGAGGGTGCAAAAGATGTAGCAGTTGAGAGTTTTACTCTCTCAAAGAGTTACAATATGGCTGGATGGCGCGTGGGATTTTTTGTAGGTAACAAAAAGCTTATCGGAGCACTTCAAAAAATTAAGTCTTGGCTTGATTACGGTATGTTTACTCCTATCCAAGTGGCGGCTACCGTAGCATTAAACGGCGACCAGCAGTGTGTTAGAGATATTACTGCAAAGTATGAGCATCGTCAAGATATTCTTTTAGAGGCATTTGAGAGAGCGGGTTGGCATATTAGAAAAAATCAAGCAAGTATGTTTGTATGGGCAAAGCTTCCTGAGTGTGTAGCGCATCTTGGTAGCTTGGAGTTCTCAAAGAGGCTGCTTGTAGAAGCCGGAGTAGCTGTTGCTCCGGGGATTGGTTTTGGCGAGTATGGAGAGGGTTATGTTCGTATAGCTCTGATAGAGAATGACAACAGAATTCGTCAAGCAGCACGAAATATAAAAGAGTTTTTAAAACAGTTTACAGAGCAAGAGAAGTAATAACCTAGTCCTTAGGCAAAGCATTGGTAATTGAATAATAGTTGGGCTTGGTTTAATTAATATTAAAAAAATAGGGAAACGGTATGATAAAGATAGGAATAATAGGCGTTGGGACTGTTGGAACGAGTGTAGCACAAATTTTAAGAGACAATGCTGATGTGATCTCTGCTCGTGCGGGAGTCAATATAGTCGTAAAAAGCGGAGTAGTAAAAGATCTAAACAGAGATAGAGGTTTAGATATTAAACTCACAGACAATGTTGATGAGATCCTAGAAGATGATGAAATTGATATTGTAGTTGAGCTTATGGGCGGTGTTGATGAGGCTTTTGAGATAGTCAAGCGTGCTCTTAGAAACGGCAAAGCAGTTGTAACCGCAAATAAAGCACTTTTGGCTTACCACAGATATGAACTTCAAGAGATAGCGCAAGATATAGCTTTTGAGTATGAGGCTAGTGTTGCAGGCGGTATTCCTATTATCAATGCTCTTCGCGATGGACTCTCGGCTAATCACATAGAGTCTATTAGCGGGATTATGAATGGCACGAGCAACTATATGCTTACTGAGATGATTCAAAACGGCATGAGCTATGCAGATGCCCTTAAAAATGCGCAAGATCTAGGCTACGCAGAGGCAGACCCGACTTTTGATGTAGGCGGCTATGATGCGGCACATAAGCTTCTAATCCTTGCAAGTATCGCTTACGGTATAGATGCAAAACCTGAAGACATTTTGATTGAAGGCATTGAGAATGTCTCAAAAGATGATGTAGAGTTTGCAAACGAATTTGGATATGTTATTAAGCTTCTAGGTATTGCTAAAAAAGATGCAGACATGGTGGAGCTTCGCGTTCACGCAAGCATGATAAACAAAGATGAGATGATTGCAAAGATAGATGGTGTTATGAATGGAATTAGTGTTGTAGGCGACAAGGTAGGTGAAACACTATATTATGGACCCGGTGCAGGCGGAGACGCTACTGCAAGTGCAGTTATAGCAAATATTATTGATATCGCAAGAAGCGGAAAAAGCAGACCTATGCTTGGCTTTGACAGACCGATGGAAGCAGGATTAAAGCTTAAATCTATAGAAGATATTGAGTCAAAATATTATCTTCGTATAAATGTATCTGATAAAAAAGGCGTATTAGCAAAGGTTACCAAGATGTTTGAAGATAGTAATATATCGGTTGAAACTATGCTTCAAAGACCTACATCATCAGACTCTGCAAATTTATTAATCTCTACACATACGGCTTATGAGAGGGATATTCAAAACTTGATAAACTCATTAGAGAGCTTAGAGTTTGTAAACTTTAAGCCTGTCATGATTAGGATAGTGTAGGGCTAGTAACTCCTTACACTTTTAAGATAACGACATCTTTTTCTGAGCCTTCTAGTATATCAAGTGCATAAAAACTTATTTTGCCTGTTGTATGAACTGCTACTATATCAAAAACAATATCCTTAACTTCACTCTCAAATAGTTTCGGATTTAGCGAACTTTTACGTACTCTACCCGATATCTTTACATCTTTTGGTAGTTCTAAAGAGCTTATAAAAATATCTAATTTTTCAGTAGACTCTTGCATTAAAGAGAGTTGATACTCAGCAAGGTCTGAGTCATTAAACCCATAATTGTTCAATCTGTTTTCAAACGGAACTGTATAAAAGTTTAAAAGTTTTATATGCAGATTGGGAAATATATTGACTACTTTTCTTATAGCTTTTCTTGAGTCATTAGAGAAATCTGTAAGCATTAAAAGATTTTTGTATTTTAACTCATGGTCACTTTTTACAACCAAAACAGGAATAAGAGAATTTCTGATTATATCTTTTGTGTGTGAACCCATATAAGAATCGCCCAGAAAATAAGTCTCTCCGCTTTTGCCCATAATAATCAAATCACTATTTAAAATTTGCGCAGCTTTTGCTACCTCGCTTCTTATTTTCCCGCTGACACAGTGGAAGTTTTCATCTTTAATGGCAGGAAATTTTTCATTTAACACTTTAATGCTATGCTCTCTTATGTAAGAGAGATCTTTTTTTTTAGAAAAAAATGAGTTCTCGACGACATGAACAACATGTACGTCTCCATTGAATTTTTTTGTAAAGTCTATAGCTTTTTGTAGTACCGTAAGGCTGTCTTTTGAAAAATCTACAGCTACTAAGGTTTTAAGCTTGTTCATTATGTATCTCCACTGTTTTAACTAACATGTATTTTATCTTTTTATTGTAAAAAATATGATAGAATTTATCAAATTTAAAGGAGCAAAGAGATGAAATTTGTGGTTTTGACTGTAATAACATCAAGTGAATATGAGGATACTCTAAAAACCGTTGCAAAAGATGCCGGTGCTAGTGGCAGCACTACTCTTCAAGGAAGAGGAAGCAGCTCAAAGGAGAAAAAGAGTTTTTTTGCTCTTACTTTTGAAGGAAACCAATCTGTGATTATTTATATCTTAGAAGAGAAGCTATCAAAAACAGTCCTCAAAGCAATAAACATGGAGATACAAAACAATCCGACAGATTGTATCGCTTTTACAATGCCGATTTCACACATGATAGGGCTTGATAGAGAGCTACTTAAAGTATTTGAAGAATCAATTAAACTTGAAGAGAACCTATAGGAGAAGATGATGATAGTAGAGAATGTTATGAAGAAGAGTGTAACTACGATTAAGCCTTACGCAACGTTAAAAGAGGCACTCTCGCTTATGAAAGAGAAGAAGCTAAAATCACTGATTGTTGATAAAAATTCACCTAGCGATGCTTATGGAATAATTACAAATACAGAGATATTAAAAGCAATATTGGCAGAAGATGGCGATATAGAGCTTCTAAATGTTTACGACATATATAACAAGCCCGCTTTTAGCGTCTCTGGAAAAATAGATGTAAAGTATGCTGCAAAAACAATGATAGAGCATAATATCAAAAGAGTTGTAGTAACAGACAATAACGAACTCAAAGGCGTACTCTCAATCACTGATTTAACCGACTATTTGATGAGTTTGGTGGATTAATGCTAGAACTAATAAAAGAGTTTAAAAAAACTTTTATAGAATCATTTTTAAATCTAATTCCGATTCTGCTTATTATCGCAGGATTTCAAATCTTTGTTTTTCAGAGTGTTCCGGATGATTTAGACTCTTTAGTTTTTGGCTTTTTTATAGTTACTATCGGGATAACATTCTTCTTAATGGGGCTTGAGATTGGAGTATTTGGGCTTGGAAATAGTCTCTCAAGTGAATTTTTGGAGAAAAAATCTATATTTTGGTTTGCACTATTTGGTTTTGCTTTGGGCTTTAGCGCCTCTATAGCCGAACCTGCCATAATAGCCGTTGCTTCTCAAATTCAAGCCATTACAAACGGTGCACTTGATGCTTTAGTGCTTCGACTTATAATCGCGACAAGTGTCGGTGCAATTACCGCCTTTGGTATTATTAGAACCATCTATGGATGGTCAATTTCAAAGATTATCATTATAGGGTATGCGATTGTTTTGATTATTACATACTTTACCCCTCGTGAGATTATAGGACTTGCTCATGATTCAGGGGTTATTGCTACTAATGTTGCGACTGTTCCTCTTATTGTAGCTATTGGTATTGGGATAGCTTCAGCGATTAAAGAGAGAAGTGCCTTAAGAGACGGTTTTGGGTTTGTAGCCCTTGCTACTATCACTCCAATGATTGGTATACAACTCTACGGAATTTTTGCTCTTGATGAGGGCTTCTTATCGCAAGTCCAATATATAGCAAATGAAGCAGAAGATAAGGCTCACTATATCGGTGGCTTTAGCATAACAAAGGTTATTGTAGATCTCTTTGATACATTTAAAAACATCTTGCCAATTATTGCAACTATTGTTATTTTTCAATACTTTGTGATTAGAAAGCCACTGCCAAATGTTAGTAGAGTAGTATTTGGATTTATCTTTTTGATTTTAGGACTTTACGGTTTTATCGTTGGAATAAAGCTCGGACTCTTTCCTATAGGAGAGTCAATTGCTCAAAATCTGGTAATTATGAATAATGTTTTTTTTATATATCTGTTTGCATTTTTAATAGGGTTTGGTACAACTATGGCAGAACCTGCTTTGGTTGCAGTTATAAAACAAGCAGACAAAATGTCAGAGAAGCAGATAAACGTTAAAATGATAAGGCTATTGGTCGCTCTTGGTGTCGGTATGGGCATCTTAATCGGCGTATATAAGATAGTAAGCGGAGGCGACATTTGGTTCTATATCGCATTTTTTTATATGCTGGCAATTTTGCTTGCCCTGTTTGCTCCAAAAGATATCGTAGCTTTTGCTTTTGATTTGGGCGGGGTTACAACATCAGCGATTACCGTGCCGATAGTTACGGCATTTGGGCTATATTTGGCAATAAATATAGATGGAAGAGACCCGCTAATGGATGGATTGGGACTTATGGCATTTGCCTCTATATCCCCAATGATAACGGTTATGGGATATGGCATCTTGATAGAAAAATTTAAAACTCCTCTTTGATTAATATAAAAAAGATAAAATTTTATGTAAAAATTAAGATTTGAGAGTTACAGATGGAAAATACCCAGACAATAGATAGTGTTTGTACGTACTGTGGTGTCGGCTGCGATATTGCTGCACATGTAAAAGATAATAAAATTCAAAAGATATTCGCGCATAAAGATGGAGTTGTTTCGCAAGGAAAGCTCTGCATAAAAGGGAAGTATGGATTTGACTTTGTTGACTCAAAAGAGCGTCTTAGAGTCCCAAGAATAAAAAAGAGTTTTTTAGATAAAAACCCATCTATAAAGGAGGCTATTGCATCATCGTTAGTTGATTTTGATGATGTTTGGTATGAGAGTAATCTAGATAGTGCCACAACTGCCGCTGCCATGAAGCTAAAAGAGATTCAAGCCAAATACGGCAGAAAAAGTATAGCATCTATTGGTGGTGCTAGAACCTCATGCGAGAGCGTCTATTTTTTTCAGAAGTTTACACGTCACACGCTTAACTCCCCGCATGTAGATAACTGTGCTAGAGTCTGCCACTCACCTTCTCTTAAAGGGATGCGTACAACTATTGGAGAGGGCGCTGCTACAAATCCTTACAATGATATCTACAACTGTGAGTTTATGATAGTTATCGGCTCAAATACGACAGAAGCTCATCCTATTATTGCAAATCGTATTGTTGATATGGCGCAAAAACATGACAATCTAGCTGTTTTTGATGTTAGAGAGATAAAACTCCACCGCTTTGCAAAATATAAGGCGATAATGCCTTATGAGGCAAATCTGCTTGTTTTAAATATGCTCGCACATGTCATTATTAGCGAAGAGCTTTATGATGAGAGCTTTATAGCGGAGCGTACTAAAGGGTTTGCAGAGTTTAAGGATAAGATTTTAAACGACCCTTACGCCGATCCGAAATATTTTGAAAATATCAAGGGGTATGAGCAGTTAAGCAAGACAATTCCAAAGGTAGCAAGGGAGTATGCACTTAAGAGATCCATGATTTTTTGGGGTCTTGGGATTACTGAACATATTGACGGCTCCTATGCGGTTATGGCTATAACACATCTTGCACTAATGACTGGAAATATAGGAAAAGTAGGGGCAGGGCTTATGCCTTTAAGAGGTCAAAATAATGTTCAGGGCGCATGTGATATGGGGATGCTTCCATATTATGACCCTGATTATCAAGAGCCAAAAGAGGTGGGGCTTATGACTCCACAGCTTGTCGATGAGATGCTCGAAGGACGCTTAAAAGCGGTGCTTAATATCGGAGAGGATTTAACACACATCCATCCAAATATAAATAAAGTTGACAGAGCAATAAGCAACTTAGAGTTTATAATGGTTCAGGAGCTTTTTGTAACGGATATTACGGCAAAAGCAGACATAATTATAGGCGTAAAATCAGCATATGAGAAAACAGGGGTATATGTAAATGCTATGAGAAGACTTCACCTCTCTCAACCGCTTGTAGAGTCTGACTTGCCTGATGATTGGGAGGTTTTACAACTTCTTGATAATAAAATGGGTGGAAAAAGTTCCTATAAAAACTCAAACGAGATTTGGGATGAGGTTCGTGAAGTTGCTTATCGCCGTTTTAGCGGAGCGTCATATAGCAGGCTTCAAAGACATCGTAAGCGTGGGCTTCAGTGGCCTGTTCATACAGAAGATACTCCGATTTTGCATCAGCTAGACTTTAGAACAGATGACGGTTTAGGCGAATTTCACTACCACCAATACAAGTTACGCAATATGCTTCAGGAGATAGTTGAGCAAAAAGATAGAGGCTACTATCTTACAACCGGAAGAACGATAGCCATGTATAATAATGCGGCACAAACAAAGCAGACACTTAGTCTAGTGGATAGATATGATGAGGATATTTTACTTGTAAATAGTGGTGATGCGGATGATTTTAGGAGCAAACGTGTTATCTTAAGAACACAGCATGGGGAGACAAAGCCTCTTAAAGTAAGATTTACGGACAAAGTGGAGCCAAAAACTCTTTTTGTAACGTTTCACTACGCAGACTCAAAGATAAATTCACTCTTTGGAGATGAGAGTGACGAACTTATTTTAACGGCTGCTTTTAAATCTGTAAAAGTTGAAGTAGTAAATACGTAGATGAGCAGAGCCAAAGGGAATACGGCAGAAGATATCGCTTGTCAGTTTCTTGCAGATAACGGGTTTGGCATAATAGAGCGAAACTTTTACTCCCGTTTTGGCGAGATAGATATAATAGCTTCAAAAGAGAGTGTTTTGCATTTTGTAGAGGTTAAGAGCGGATTGGATTATGAGAGTGCCGTTTTAAATATTACAAAAAGCAAGCTCTCTAAAATCATAAAAACAGCACATGTCTATATGAAGAAGAGCTCTTTGGATGTGGATTTTGTTTTTGATGCTTTAATTGTTGTGGATAAGAAGATAGAGTTTATAGAGAACATTACGCTCTAGGGCTCTTTTTTAAGATTTACCTCTTCTATGAGATTTAAAAAACCATCAATCTCTCTGCTTCCTCTATCAGCATGTATTACCTCGCCTTTGCTTGTCAGAAAATAGTGTCTTGGAACGCCCTTAGTCACAAACTGTTTAGGTATTTCGTGTCTATCTCTTGAGAGGTACAGAAGCACATACTCCTCTTGAAGTCTATCGATTGCTTTTTGGTTTGATAGTGTAAGTTTTTTAAATCTTTCACACCATCTACATACATCGGCACCGATAAAAAGGTAAACTCCCTTACTCTCTTTTTGAGCTTGTTTTAGTGCTTTGTCATAGTCGTTAAGCCAGTTAAGTTCGGCACTATAAAGAGTTGTAAAAAGTATAAACAGGAGTGTAAAAAGTTTCATTTATTTTAAATTCCAAAGAGTATTATTTTACACTATAATAACATAATAATAAAAACAATGAGGTAGGAGGGTTTTTATGGTTGCAAATATATTTTTTGGCTCAAAAGAGGTCTCAAGCAAAGAGTTGACGCATAGAGTAAGTCCATACAGTGGCGAGATAGTCTCTTCATCAGCAGTCTGTAGTGCAGATGATGCAAACAGAGCACTCCTTATCGCTAAAGAGGCAGCCAAAGAGGCTAGAAAAAGCACTATTTCGCAGAGGTGCGAGTGGCTTTTAGATGTTGCTAAAAAACTAAAAGAAAATAGAGAAGATATAGCAAAGACAATTACAGATGAAGTGGGAAAACCTATCGCTTTTGCAAGAGTAGAAGTTGACAGATGTATAGAGACTGTAACAATTTCTGCCGAGACTATGCGCACTATGCACGGTGAGACTATCAATACAGACGCTACGATAAGCGGCAAAAAAACGACAGCCTTTTTTATTCGAGAGAGTGCGGGGGTTGTTGTTGCAATTACTCCTTTTAATTTTCCACTCAATTTAGTAGCGCATAAGCTAGCTCCTGCATTAGTAGCAGGCAATAGTGTTGTATTGAAGCCGACTCCTGAAGCCCCGCTTACTGCTTATAAATTTGCAAAACTTTTTATAGAGAGTGAGTATGCGATAAAAGATGCTCTGAGTGTCGTTTACGGTGATGCAGAGGTTGGCAATGCGCTTATAACAAGCGATATTCCTCGTGTTATAAGCTTTACGGGTAGCGTTCCTGTAGGTAACATAATTACAAAAAATGCCGGAATTAAAAAAATATCGCTTGAGCTTGGAGGAAATGCTGCAACCTATATTGATGAGAGTGCAGATTTGGATTTGGCGGCTTCGAGATGTGTTATGGGTGCATTTGTAAACTCCGGACAAGTTTGTATCTCCCTTCAACGTATCTATGTAAATGCAAAAATATATGATGCATTTGCACAAAAGATGGCAGATGAGACAAAGAAACTTGTTGTCGGCTCTCCTTATGAAGAGGATACTTTTATGGGTCCTCTTATTGATGAAGAGGCTTGCAGTAGAGCTATGGAGTGGGTGGAGAGTGCCATAGAAGAGGGTGCAATCGCAATGTTGCCTCCACGAAAAGAAGGAAGGCTTTTTTACCCTTGTGTTATGAGCAATGTTAGAGATGATATGGCGATTGTTTGTGAAGAGGTTTTTGCTCCCATAGTCTCCTTGGTTAGAGTTGAGAGTTTTGATGATGCACTTCCACGTATAAATAACTCTCCCTATGGACTTCAATTTTCAATCTTTACAAATGACTTAAGTATTACAAAAAGAGCAATCTATGAGCTTGATGCGGGAGGAGTTGTAATTAACGACATGCCGACCCTACGTTTTGACATTCAGCCTTATGGCGGAGTAAAACTTAGTGGTGTAGGACGAGAGGGTCCTAGATTTGCTATTGAAGAGATGAGTGAGATAAAAAGTATCGTTATCTGCTAAAAAATAAGAGTAGTAAAGTTACAAAGTTACTAAAAGTAAAAATATTTATTTTGTAATATAAAATCTTAAATCTGTTAAAAAAATCTCATTTTACATAATTTATAATCTATTCTAAAATATGTAAAATGCCTAAAACAAGGGGTATTTTAGAAGAGTTCAGACTCTATAACTGCCCAAGTAAAAGTTAAGAAAAAGCACAAAATAGTAAAAAAAAAAGATGATTAATTCATATTAAAATTAGAAAAAGTTATGATATAATCGGGCACTGTTAAGTTAAAACAAGGGGCTTTAGATGAAAAAAATAATAGTAGGATTATCAGTTTCAACACTTTTTTTGTGTAGTGTTTGGGCTCAAGATATAAGTGCCAAAAGAGGTCAAGAGATATTTGAAGCAAAAGGGTGTGTGGCATGTCACAAGGATAATGTGGATACAATTGGACCATCGTTATCTACAATTGCTAGAGGATATATAGGAAAAGAGAAGGAACTTCTCTCATATCTTAGAGGACAGGCTCCGGCTATTATTGATCCTGCACGTGCGCCGGTTATGGATCCGCAGCTTGTAAAAATAAGGACGCTTTTTGATCCGGATATGCAAGCGCTTACAACATATATGATTTCTGCAAACGATAGACCGTTTTAATATTTAGCTAAAAAAGGGAAAATAGATATGAGATATAGTTGGTTTTTTATATTGAAAATAGCAGTTGCCTTACTCTTTGTATCTGTTAATGTCTTCGCGCAAGAAGCTGTTTTAACAGAGGCTGAAAAGTTTTACGGCACAGAACTTAGGACATCAAAAAAGGTTCAACACCCTCCTTTTGAGTGGGGTGACTGTACTGTTTGTCATACAGACGCAAAGGGAGAAGAGGCTCTTATCATGGATCCTCCTGAATTATGTGCAATGTGTCATGAAGCAAAGGACGACAAAGAGTTTATTCACGGTCCGGTAGCAGCAGGTGCTTGTACGGCTTGTCATGACCCGCATGAATCAGACAATGCAAAGCTATTGGTTGCATCAAGTATAAACGAGCTTTGTAACTCATGTCATCAAGATAAAGATGAGTTTTTACGAAATACCGCAAACATTCATCCACCGGTAAAAGATCAATGTACCAACTGTCATGATCCACATACAGAGAATCATCTCTACCAGTTAAAAGCTGATGGAAAACAAGATTTATGTGTTATGTGTCACGTAGATAAAGAGGTTTGGATTAGCACCGTATCAGATAAGCATGGTGCGCTTGATAGACCAAGAAAGTGTCTGGAGTGTCACGACCCACACGGCTCAACAAATCCTAAATTTTTAGTAAAAGATACAAACAAAGAGTTGTGCCTATCATGCCATAGCGAGTCTCTAACAAGAGATGAAAATGGAGACAAACTTCTAAATATAGGAAAACATCTAGATAATAATCCTGACTGGCATGGTCCTATCTTATGGGGAGATTGTGCAGCGTGCCACAATCCGCATGGTTCAAATAACTTAAGTATGTTAAACAAACCGTTCCCTAGAACTTTCTACGAGAAGTTTGAAGAGGATAATTATATCTGTTTTCAGTGTCATGAGAAAGAGAAGATTATGGATGCCAATACAACAACGGCGACAAACTTTAGAAACGGTGCAGATAATATGCACTTTGTTCATGTAAACAAAGAGAAAGGTCGCTCTTGCCGTGCATGTCATGATTTTCACGGTACAAAAGAGTACCCGCATCACTTAAGAACAAAAACGAAATTTGGTAAGATAAACTTTCCTATTCGTTTCATTGAGACAGAAGATGGCGGTTCATGTGCACCTGCATGCCACGCTCGTCGTCACTATGATAGGGTAACACCAAAAGTTAACCTTAAGTAGGCTGATTTGAAACCCCTATATCTGCTGCTTTTTTTAATTGCCGCACTCTGCGGCAATACACAAGAGAAATCTTCAATACACCTGCCTCAAGATAAAACACGCTATGTTGGAGAGAGTAGTACTTTTGTAATAGATACTACATTCAGTGAGGCAGACTCTATAGTTATAGAGCATAGCAATAAAACTACAACATTAGAAGTAAAACCGCAAAAAGATACATACTGTAAAACAATTAAATTAGATCCTGGACAAAACACCGTTTTTGTCACTCTTTACAAAGGTGGAGAAGTTGTACAAAAGAGCAGCAGAGAGCTATATTTTCTTTCAGAACTCTTTGAAGGGATTGATGAGTATGAGCTTCAAGAGTATGATATAAGATTTTTCCATAAGGATGAAAAAGAGAATAAATGTGCTTCATGTCACAACATGAAATCAAATATTCCAACAAACAATGAAGTTCTTGAAGATGTTACAAAGACAACTTGTTATGAGTGTCATAATGGCATGATAAGTACAAGAAACACACATGCACCCGCTGCAAACTGGCTCTGTACGGATTGTCATAACGGAAAATTCGGTGAGTATAATATGCAGGACAAAGGTGCTTCAAAATATTTAGTAGCAGATCCGGTTGCAAAGACTTGCAGTGAATGTCATGAGGGAGTTGAGGAGTGGGAGAAGAGCAGGTTTAGTCATGGTCCTGTAAATGACGGAAGATGCGAGAGATGCCATAATCCGCATGGCTCAGACAACGAGTTTTTTCTAAGAAAAAGTATCTGGAATTTATGTACTACCTGCCATGCTGAAATGTCAAACGGACAACATGTTATACCCGCTATAGGTTTTGGCGCGCCGACAAAAAGTGGAGGACATCCTACAAAAGGAAGAGACGATCCTGCCCGCCCCGGACGTGAGTTAACTTGTAGTGGGTGCCACAATCCGCACGGATCTAGCGGACTGTTCCTCTTGAGAATGAGAGGCACTATGCCATATGGTGTATGCCAAAGATGTCACAAGAAGTAAACGAATGGTTAGAATCATCACAAAAATATCACAATAACAGATTTTATCTACATTTTGTTACAAAAAGTAACTTGACGCAAGTCAAATAGATATTTGTTTGTCTTTTAATTATATTTTATTTAGAATAAGTTATACTTGTAATAGAAAATAGTATTACAAAAAATTATATACTATTTAGGGAAGGGGACAAAATGATTAGTAATAAAATCAAAGTTATGGTGCTCGCATCAATGTTGGGTATTTCGTCTGCATTTGCCGGTCCAATTAGTGGTAGTCCGCATGATTTATCGGCTAATGCTCTGTTAGATAGTAACACTGCTGATAATGGTGAGATATGTGTATATTGTCATACGCCTCACGCGGCAAATACTGCTTTTACAGGCGCACCTTTATGGAACAAAGCTACTCCTACAGGAACATTTGATATGTACGGAGCAACAATAGCAGGAACAAATACGGCAGCAACTCCGGCAAGTCCGTCTCTAGCATGTCTTAGTTGTCATGATGGTGTAAGTGCTATTGACTCTATCGTAAATGCACCGGGTTCTGGTATGAATGCTGTAGCTGGGTCTAATGACATTAATAGCTTAGCAGTTGATTACGGTGGAAATATAGGTGGTACTCCGGGTACTACAACTGTCGGTAACCCTGACTTAACAAACGACCACCCTGTCTCAATTGTATATACTCCTGGTACAGCTGGACTTAGACCGGTTGCTACGGTACTTACGACACTAGGTGATAATAGTGCTTGGTTAGGTGCTACTACTGTTGAAGATTTGCTTCGTGGAGTTGGAAATGACCAAGTAGAGTGTGGTAGTTGTCATGATCCACATAACGGTGGAAAAACACAAGGAACAGATACTGAGGTTAACTTCCTTCGCCATACAAATCAAAATAGCTACCTTTGTCTAGGTTGCCACGATAAATAATATTCAGTAGAGGAGGCTTTCCCCTCCCTGCTGTCTTCATTTTCCCATTATACTTTCTTTGTTATAATGTAGTATTGTTATATCAAAGTCGGAGTTCTTATCATGAAAATTATCTTTCTTTCAATCCAAGTTGTTGTAATGTTCTTTTTTCAAGCCTGTGCCACTAAAGAGGTTGAAGTAGAAAAAATTATAACGTTTCCTCAATATCCACAAACACCAAAGATACTATATCTTGCGACCTATAGAGGTGGCGCAAAAGAGGATAAAACAAGTGCATTAGATGCTTTTTTGGGTGAAAAAAAGAGCGAAAAAAAGGTCTCAAACATCATTAAACCATACGGTGTCGGTATTCAAGACGGCAAACTGTATGTTGCAGATACTGGTTCGGATGCAGTATTTGTAATAGATGAAGAGACAAGAGAGCTTATGTTTATAGGCAACGGCACAGTGGGCAGACTTGCTTCCCCTGTCGGAATTGCATTTGATAGAGATAAAAATCTATATGTAAGTGATTCACGCGAGAGGAAAATAAACCGCTATGATATAAACGGGCAGTTGAATTTGACTTTTGGAGATAGAATGGAGTTTGCAAATCCTACAGGAATTGCAATAGATAAAAAACAGCATAGACTCTATGTGGTAGATACAAAAGCGCATCAGTTTAAAGCTTATGATATCGCTACAAAAGAGCTTCTGTATAGTGTAGGTCAAAGAGGTACAAAAGATGCAGAGTTTAACTATCCTACAAACATTGCAGTAGATCAAAGAAACGGAAATATTGTAGTCGTAGATACGCAAAACTTTCGAGTACAGATTTTTGATAAAGATGGAAAATTTATAACTAAATTTGGAAATATCGGTAACAAACCGGGAACTTTTGCAAGACCAAAGGGTGTTGGAATTGATAGTGACGGCAACATTTATGTAGCCGATAGTGCATTTAATAATGTTCAGATATTTGATGAGAAGGGAAGTGCACTTCTTATGTTTTTTGGCGGTGGGGGTTACGGTCCAACTCAGTTTCGTCTAATTACCGGAGTATATATAGATGAGAATGATAAGATAATAATTGCTGATGGTTTTAGCGGAAGAGTACAGACATTTCAATATATCAGCGAGAAGTGGAAAGAGAAGAATCCTCAAAGATATAGTGAAATTACCGCTCCTCCGGAGCTAGAGTCGGATAGTCAAGCAGAAAAAAAATAGGGTGGGGTTTTGAATAAATTTTTTTTAATAGTCTTTTTAGGCACGTTTTTATACGCAGATAAGGTTCTTTTACCGGAATCCACAGTTGCAGTTGTAAACGGTACTGCTATTTCAGTAGATGAGAGAGATAAGGAGGTTGGAAAACTGCTTCCAAAGGCTTATTTTCACTCAACTATAAATGATGAAAAGCTTAAAGTTTTACAAGAAAAAGCACTTGATGCTCTGATTGAAAAAACACTTTTATATACTTATGCTGTTTCAAAAAATATAAAAACAAGCAAGAGCGAAGTAGATGAAGTTTTAACAAATCTCGCTGCAACTTACGGTTCTAAAGAAAAGCTAGAAGAAGCAATAAAGCAGCTTGGGTTTACAAAAGAGACCTTTAGAGAGGTTGTCAAAAAAGATGAAACTCTAAAAAAACTCTATAAAAAAGAGATAGAGTATGATATAAGCGAGAGAGAGCTAAAAGATTATTATGAAAAAAATAGCTACAAATTTAAAGAGCCTGAAAAGATAAGAGTTAGGCTGATACATGTGAGAAATAATCCCGAAGATCCAGAAGGTAGAAGCAAAGCAAAAAAGAGAGTCGAAGATGCGATGGCAGAGATAAAGAAGGGAACTCCCTTTGCAGATGTAGCGGCAAAGTACTCTACTGCTATGAGCCGTATTAAAGGGGGAGATATGGGATTTCTTCATAGAGGGAGGTTAGAAGCAGCGGTTGAAGAGGTTGCTTTTACTATGGAAATTGGGCAAATGAGTGAGATTATAGAGCAAGATATAGGTTTTTTCATAGTAAAAGTAGAAGATAAAGCCCTCTCAAATCAACTCTCTTTTGAGGAGATAAAGGATGGACTTAGAAAAGATTTAAAAACTAAAAAAGAGGATAAGAGAAAAGCAGAACTACTTGAGAGGTTAATGCAAAATTCGGTGATTGTGAAACAATAACGTGATGAAAAAAAAAACCCTATGCTGCCTCTGCCTTACTCTTGCAGTAGCCTCGAAGCTCTCAGCAAACGACTATCCGGATAAAGGTCTTTACGGAAGCTTAAATTATCTATATATCCAAGATGATTATACAAATAGTGGAAGAGAGAGTTCAAAAGAGAATTTTACACAAGAGTATAAAATGGGTTACAAAGGCAATATTTACAGTCCCCGCCTACTTGATTATTCACTAGAAGGAGTAATAAGGTTTGAGACAGAAGAACTTCAACGAGACGAAGAGACTTCAAAGCAGAAAACAGAGGGTAGAGATTATAAAGCTTACCTAAATTTTATCAAAGACACAAAGATGCCTTTTACCGTTTATGCAAATAAAACCCAAAGACCGGTAAACACGGTCTATAGTGCTTACTCAACGAACTACGATTATGAGACTAGTAGCGAGGGGATAACCGGTTCTTTGAATTTTGAGCCATATATGGTTACATATGGGGCTACAACAACAAAAACAGTCTCAGAGTTTAGTGATAGGCTGCAAGATTCTCAAACTACAACCTACAACAGCTCATTTCGCTATAACAAAAAAAATCACAACATTCAAGCAAACTACTCACACTCCATACTGAAAAATGATCAAAACTACATTAACGATGAAATAACAAGCATAAATCAGGTAAAAGATACATTTGTATTTTCTCATGACTGGAGAGCTTCTGATGGCTTAAGCATTGCTTCTACTGCATCTTATGAAAATGATGAATATTATGTAAGAGAGACTATGGATGCAGGTGTAAATATAGGTTATAGACCAAAAGATGCCGATTATGATACCTATCTATCACTTCTAGGAACTACAATGGAGTATGGAAATTCAACCGGAGGTGAGAAATATAACTTTGACTCGTTAAATGTTAACCAAGGGTTCAACTATAGAGTAACTCCGAGTATCACTATATCAGAGTCCGCTATGCTGTTTGTATATGATGATGCATCCTCAAGCGGCAGTAGCTCGTATGTTAATTTGGATGCTACGCATACCTACGCAACTACTATATTTACGGATGTTCCTTTTACTCTTGTAAGCAAGGTAGGCGTGCAAAAAAATGACTCTACTACAAAAAGCGCCTTTGATGCAAACTCAACCACTACAAAAATAAGCTCAGAGAGATATGACCTTCACCTAACCGCTAGAGCCAAAAAAATTTTCCCGACAATAAACTCAAACCTAAGTGTAGATAGCGGTTATTATCACTCTTTGTACTCTACTAAAAGAGAGGAGCAGAGATATAACTTTGGACTCTACTTTTTATCAAAAATTTTTAGTATCGTAAATAATAATATTACGGCAAGATATAGCCAGACAGATACTCTCTCAGAGCCATCTTTAACAGCATCAGGGGTAAGAAGCAGCTCTTCTACTACAAACATAATGGAGTCTTTGGATTTTCATTTTAGACTCGGGGTAAAAGGGCGTATAGGGTTTAAAGTCGGAGCAGAGTATATAAATACTAAAACCGACAATACCTCTGATAGCCGTGTTGACCCAAGAGCAGAGATGAATATGAACTATAGGCTTTTTAATAACTGGGCATTTGATGCTTCTGCAAGAATAAGTGAAGCATATAATACTCTTGAGCATTCAGGAAATGCAAATTTAACATTTAAAGCAGGAAAAACCACTTTTTTAATGGGATATCAGTATAATAATAGTGAGATAGAGAGTGTTTTAAACACGATAAAAAATGAGCGCTCAATTTTTAAAGTACAGTTGACGCGAACATTTTAAAGAAGGGAAAAAGATGAAAAATTTTTTATATGTGCTAGTTTTTGTAGTGCTCACAGAAGCTTCTTATGCAGCAGAAGGTGTAAAGCTAGTCTGGCCGCCGCCACCGGATGAGGCTAAGATAGAGTTTGTCTCTTCCATACACAACTCTAATGATTTAGGGATTAAAAAAAGTTTTTTCTCAAAGGCTTTTGATTTTCTGTTTGGAGAGGAGGAGAGAAGTCTCCAAGCTCCATTTGGTATTCACGCCCATGATGATAGAGTTTACACAACAGATATTGCTACAAGATCACTCTATGTGTTTGATAAAAAAAAGAACAAAATGATTACAATTAACAGCTCTAAAAAAGAGCAGTTTTTATACCCTATAGATGTTGTGACTGATGAGAGCGGAAATATTTATATCTCAGATTCAGTAAGGGCGAAAATATATATCTTTGATGAAGATGGAGATTACAAATACTCCATAGCGCCAAAAATGCTGCAAAGACCTGTTGGAATCGCAATAAGCAAAGATAAAAAACTCTATATCGTGGATGCGCTCTCAAGTCAGATACATGTGACTTCCCTAAAGGGTGATTATTTAGGCTCTATCGGCAAAAACGGCTCAGGTGACGGGGAGTTTAATAGACCTACATTTATAGATATCGGAAGTGACGGAAAGCTTTATGTGTCAGACTCTATGAATCACCGTGTGCAGATACTAAGTAGTGATGGAGAGTTTATAGACAAATTTGGACAGTTAGGGCAAGAGATAGGGAGTTTTGGTAGCCCTAGAGGAATATCGCTAGACTCTTACAATAATATCTATGTAAGCGATACGATGTTTAATAATATACAAATTTTTAATCAAAATAAAGAGCTGTTAATGGTGCTTGGTCATCATGGAAACAGAAGAGGCGAGTTTGCCCTAGCAGAAGATATCTCAATAACAAAAGATAATATGATATATGTAGCAGATACCAACAATAACCGTATTCAACTCTTTAAGCTTATTAACTCAGCACAGACAAGGAGTTCAAAATGAAATCTTTAACAACTGCTTTAGTAGTTTTTCTGTTTTTTTCCATCAGCGAGTCGGCAGCCTCGATAGTTAACACAAAGCATAACCTCTCGGTAACAAGCAGTGCCGGAAATATAAAAGCCACAAGTGAGACTGAGGTGTGTGTCTTTTGTCATATACCGCACTTCTCGCAATCTGTCGGAAAGCCGCTTTGGAACAGAAGTATGCCCACAACAGATTACATTATGTACGATAGCGATTATCTAAAACGTATGGGTTATCCTGCAATTGCCTCAGATCTTGGCTCAGCAAACGATACTCCCGGTGCACTCTCTCGACAATGTCTTAGCTGTCATGATGGAACAATTGCGGTAGGTGCAGTCTCCAAACTAAGACGTGATTATGACGGCTCATCGATAATAGATATGAGCGGTGATGCTCCGGATGGAACTATACCTGATACTGCAGTAGGATTTATAGGAACGGATCTCTCAAACCATCATCCGGTAGGAATTATTTACGACTCAACAGTAACTAAGGTATTTGGTGATGGCGGAGTTCGGACTATGGAGTTAAAAGCGACACCTGATGCTCCTATAAAACTTTATGAGTACGCAGGATATAGTGGGAAATATGTAGAGTGCTCCTCTTGTCATGACCCGCATAAAGACAATAGCAAATTTTTACATGTAGAGTCTGGGGCAAATCATGGGCAAAATTTTGTAAGCACTTGTACCTCCTGTCATGTAAAAACTGATTGGGTGGGGAGTGTACACCAAAACCCTCCATTGAATCCACTCTATACAGATCCGGAGGTAATAGCAAAATATGGAACCGGTGCTGTAGGAGAGCTTGGATGCGCAAATTGTCATGTGCCTCATAATGGAGAGGGAGTTGGATACCTAAACAGACAAGTTAATGAGCAGACATGTTTTCAAGGGGCTGCTTCTGATGAGAGTGGTGCTGCTTGCCACGGTGTCGGTGGAGCAAAAGATATTAAATCCATCCTCAGCAGAGCATATACACACCCTGTTTTAGCAGAGGACAATATCCCCGGAACTCAGCATACAAATCTTGATACGCTCTATGGAACAGGAAATCCTGATCCGCTTGCTATAAAAGGGATAGATTGGGGAACAAATAAGCATGCCGTATGTATGGATTGTCACAATCCGCATCAAGCACGTGCCGGTACGCATATAGTTGACGGTTCATGGTATGGACAGCCTGGAGCATCTACTAATCTTGTCTCAAATGTACTCAAAGGCGTTCCCGGTATTGAGCCGACTTGGCCACCGGAGTGGCAGCAACCAACTACATTTACAACTATGGAGAGTTCTGAGAAGGAGTACCAAATCTGCTTTAAGTGTCACTCTTATTGGGGTATGGGTGATGCAATAAACGGTATTAATACTAGTGGCTATGTCTCCCCTAGTGATGGGGTTACACCGCTCACGGATGTTGCATGGGAGATGAACATAAACAACAAATCTGGACATCCTGTTGTTATAAATCAACTTGCTCGAACAGGCTCATATGCCCCGCAGCAGCTAAGTGATGCCCAACTACTTACTCCTTGGAGAGAGAACCCTGGGCTAAACACCATGTACTGCTCTGATTGTCATGGAGCGGATAATGAACTCGGCGGTGACCCAAAAGGACCACATGGCTCAAACTTGAAGTATATTTTAAAAGGAGTAAATCAATATTGGCCAAAAAAACCAGATGGTGTTACTCTCTACACTATGGACGATATCGGCACTGCGGGAGATACTGGTAACATGTGTAAAAACTGTCATGATATAAGGCACCCTCACGACAAGTGGAGACAACAGATGTCTGGAAGAGGCTTTGCTTGTATTGAGTGTCATCTTACTATCCCGCATGGTTCGCCAATTTCAAGATTGATGGGATATGAAACATTTCCTGCGCCATATAATTACAACGGAAACAGTCTAAAAATGACGGGATGGAAAAAAGGTTTTTATGATCCAAATGATGTAGGTACTAGGACAAATGCATATGCTCCTACTTGTGGTGGTGGAGGTATGTGCCATAATTCAAATGCCGGTGGCTATGACCAGAACTTGATGCCATAGGTAAGTAAAATGAAGAAATTTTTATTAATAACACTTTTATTTGTGTCACTTGGTATGGCTAGCTCAAACGTAAATGATGACAAACGCATAAAAGATGCGCTTCTAAAATATAACTACGGAATCATCAAGATGACAAAGAGCGGTGATACAAAGCTTTTAAAAGATATGCTCACTCAAGAACTCTTCTTTAAGCTAATGGTTTGGGCAGACTCTTGGAAGTTTAGCAACCTTGCCATGGTTGCGCAAATAAATGATTTGAGGTTCTCTCCAATTGCTTACAATGAAGATAATGCCACCATAAGAACTTTGGAGAACTGGACATTTGGGTATGCTGATTTGGTAAATAGAGATTATGCGCTTGAACCCATGACAATATTTTACAAGATGAAATATACGCTGAAAAAACATCATGGAGAGTGGATTATAATTGCCGTAGAAAACCTTCAAGAGGAGGCTTTTACAGAGCCGGATATACATGACACATCTTTGCAAAAGAAAAAAGAGGTGCCAAAAGAGGATAATGAGCGAGGAAAAATAGAGACACATTAACCGTTATGTAGTAACTCTGTGATAGACTCTCAATTTTATAAAGTAGTATAAACTATTGTAATACTATACAAGATTTAAAACTTTAAGGAAAAGTATGACATTTATTAAACAAGTGTGGTCATTTTTAATCTCTATGAAACTAATGGCTGTTTTAATTCTGTTGTTTGGAGCCGCAAGCGGCGTAGGAACGTTTATAGAGAATGATTATGGCGTAAATGCATCTTGGGCTGTTGTTTATGCGAGCAGATGGTTTGAGGTAATTCAGATACTGCTTGGAATAAGCATCTTGGGAAATATTTTTAAATATAAAATGATTCAGAAAAAGAAGATCCCTGTTCTTATATTTCACTTAGGCTTTATAGTTATTTTGTTAGGTGCGGGCATAACGCGTTACTGGGGTTATGAGGGTGTTATGAGTATCCGTGAAGGTACGACTGAACACCGTATGCTATCATCTGATGCATTTTTGCAGATAGAGGCAAAAAAAGGCTCCAAAGAGTTTGCAAAACATAAAGTAGTCTATGTCTCTGAGCTTGGAGGAAGAAGTTTTAGTGAGAGTTTGGATATTGATGATAAAGAGCTTAAGGTAGCTTACAAAGGCTTTATAGCAAAAGCCATAAAAACTGTCGTTGAAGATCCAAATGGAGAGCCTATTGCAGGACTTGTTGTAATGGCGCCTCAAGGACCTGAGAAGTACTTTATAAGCAGCAAAGAGTCCTTTGATGTCGGTCCGCTTGCAGTCTTTTTTGATAAAGATGTCAATGTAAATAAACCTGCTATTCGCCTTATGAGTGATGACGATAAAATATCTTTTGTATCTAATGTTGATATTGGCTGGACAAAGATGGCTGATCAATCTCAAGGGATTTATGAAGCAGGAGTGAAATATCCATTTAATGCCGGAGAACTCTTTAATATCAGAGGCGTTCAGATGGTTGCAAAAGAGGTCTATGAGAGAGGTAGAGTTAAGGTTGTTGATGCAGATGAGTACTATAAAACTGCAAAACAAGATCTAAATATGGATAAAAACCCGCTATCTGCACTTGTGGTAGATGTTACTTACAATGGAGAAACACGCGAAGTTGCTATGATGGGCAGAGGGAAGCGTTATCAAGGTTTTACAGAGTTGCTGCGCATGGATGATATAGAGCTTTCACTAGAGTGGGGCGCAAAGATTTTAGAGCTTCCGTTTGCGCTTAAGCTAAATAAGTTTGTGATGTTAAAGTACCCAGGCTCAATGAGCCCATCCTCATATGAGAGCTATATTACTCTCTTAGATCATGAAAACAATGTTAGAGAGGATCATAAGATTTTTATGAATAATGTACTTGACTATGGTGGATTTTTGTTCTTTCAATCATCTTACGACAAAGATGAGAAGGGAACTGTGTTATCCGTAAATCATGACCCGGGAAAATGGCCTACTTACTTAGGTTATCTGATGTTGGGAATAGGGATGTTTTTAAACCTCTTAAATCCAAACAGCTACTTTGGAAAACTTGCTCGAATGAAGTATGAGTATAAGGCAAGCATAGTAGCTGTTGCAGTTGTATTAGGCTCTTTGTTTGGGGCACAACCTATGCTGGCTTCTACATCAGTAGAAAATATTAAACAGATAGATAAGGGTCATGCAAAAGTGTTTGGAACTCTGCTTGTTCAGAGTCGTGACGGAAGAATTAAGCCTGTTGATACAATGAGTATGGAGTATCTAAATAAAATTACCGGAAAAAGTAGTATGTTTGGACTGAGTCATAATCAGATAATTTTGGGTATGGCGTCAAATCCTGAAGCTTGGAAGCAGGTGGAGATGATTAAAATCTTCCACCCGCAACTCAAAAAAGATTTAGGGATTCAAGAGTCAAAAAGCAGTTTTGCATACAATATGGCTTTTGATAGATCGGGCAACTACATTATAGGCCCATTGGCAGAAGAGGCTCTTAGAAAGCGCCCGGGGGAGAGAGGCACTTACGAAAAAGAGATTATTAAAGTAGATGAGAGAGTAAATGTTGCTTACATGGTCTACTCAGGGCGTTTTATGACCGTTTTTCCTTTAGAAGGAGATCGGAGTAACAAGTGGTACTACCCACAAGAGGCACTAGAGACTTTCCCTAATAAAGCTGCAAATGAAGTGCTAACTCTTTTAAGAAATAACTCATTAGGGCTCTCAAAAGGGTTGCAAACCGGTGATTGGAGTGATGCAGATAGAGCAATAGATGAGATAAAGGCTTATCAGGCTAAGATAAATCCGGATATAGTAGCAGATGACATGCTTATAAAAGCAGAGTTGTTGTACAACAAACTAAAACTCTTTGAGAGACTATACCCTGTTTATCTATTCTCCGGTCTTCTTTTGCTTGTGTTAATTTTTATACGATTAGCAAAGCCTGCCTTAGACTTAAAAAGAGTTGTAAGTGCAATACTTATTATCTTTGCAGTTGCATTTGTCATTCATACGTTTAACCTTGGACTTAGATGGTATATAGCAGGCCATGCGCCATGGAGTAACGGATATGAGGCGATGCTCTATATCTCTTGGAGTATAATTTTAGCCGGACTTTTATTTGCACGCTCATCAGAACTTGCAGTTGCAACTACCGGTCTTTTCTCTGGGATAACACTCTTTGTTGCACACTTAAGCTGGCTTGATCCTCAGATTACTACTTTAGCACCGGTACTTAAATCATACTGGCTTACAATACATGTATCTGTAATTACGGCTAGCTATGGTTTCCTTGGGCTTAGTACACTGCTTGGTTTTATATCGTTGATATTTTATATCATGCTGGGCAATGAGAGTAGACGTGAACAGATTAGCGTTAACATAATGGAATCAGCTAGAATAAGCCAGATGTCAATGATTGTAGGGCTTTGTCTTCTTACAATCGGAAACTTTATTGGAGGAGTTTGGGCAAATGAGTCATGGGGAAGATACTGGGGATGGGACCCTAAAGAGACATGGACTATCGTTACGATAGCTGTTTATGTTTTTGCTACACACTTGCGTTTTATCCCGGCTCTTAAGTCAAACTTTTTATATAACGTAGTCTCCGTTATAGCATATGCATCAGTTATTATGACTTACTTTGGAGTGAACTATTATCTCTCAGGTATGCACTCTTATGCGACTGGAGATCCTGTTCCGATTCCTGAGTGGGTCTATTATGCTATCTCTATAATAACATTGGTAATTATTGTAGCATCGTTTAATCGCAATAAGTTGGTAAAAGTAAAACCGATATCTAAAAAGTAAACATCACCAAGCAGATGTACAAAGAGCAAAGCAGTAAGTTTTTCTTAAAATGGATAGTTTCGTTTTTTTTACTGCTCTCCGGAGCGACGGCTTTAATTTATCAAGTTCTTTGGAGCCGACTTCTTTCGCTTAGTATCGGCTCGACTTCGGTCTCCATAAGTATAATTTTAGCAGTTTTTTTTCTTGGACTAGGAGTCGGTAGTTACTTTGCGGGTGCGCTTATTGAAAAATTTAAAAATGCTCTTAAGATATATATAGTAGTTGAGATATTAATCGCACTAAGTGCGCTTGCTTTACTGCCTACTCTTTTAAACCTCGACTATTTTATATTACTCCTTCCTATTATTAAGGCGGGAGTATGGTTTAAATTTCTAATTGTAACGCTACTTCTTTTTGTTCCGACATTTTTTATAGGTACGACATTTCCTCTGCTTATGGCGGTTGCAATTAGACATAGAAGCGAGTTAGGCGAGAGGCTTGCACATTTTTATGCTTTTAATACTATAGGTGCCGTTATTGGCGCGCTTGGCTCCGGTATCTACCTTATCCCCTATTTTGGTCTTGACGGTACTCTCTATATTGCCGCTTTTGTTAATTTTTTTATCGCTTTTATGGGGATTTTGTTTTATAGGCAGATTGCTATACCTCACAGTGTCAACCCCTCTTCTTTAGAAACCCTGCAAGATAGAGTCAAGCCAAACAACAAGGCTCTTGTTGTGCTTTTTGCAACAGGCTTTGCCGCTATTGCAACAGAAGTGGGTTGGATGAAGTTTTTAATTATATATACCGGAAGTACGATATATGGTTTCTCTTTTATTTTAGCTATGTTTTTAACCGGTTTGGGTATAGGCTCATTTGTTGCTAAATTACCAATTTTTTCAAAGATAAATGTAGAGAAGACGCTATTTTTCGGTCTGATTTTACTTGCCCTCTCTCTTATGAGTGCTCGAGTTGGGTTAGGGGTTTTTCCTGAACTTTATGAGCAGTTAAACACTCTTGATGTGACTCCATTTATTTATAGATGGAGTAAATATCTGGTAATGTTTTTGATTCTTCTGCCGGCAACCGCAATACTTGGTGCGATTTTCCCTATCGCCCTTAAGTACTACTCAAATGATATAAACAGAGTTTATGATTATGTAGGCAGAGCATATGCGGTTAATATAGCCGCAGGAGTAATTGGCTCGGTTGTAGCAGGATTTTGGATTATTCCACACTACTCAACTGATTTTTTATTGACGGCTGTTTCTATATTTGTTCTTCTATCATCTCTTATTTTCATAAAAAGCCTAAAGGGCAAAAGGGTCGTATTGTTGTGGAGCGGGTTTGGTTGGCTTATTCTGCTTATAAGTTTTTATGGAGCACAAATAGATTATAAAAAGATGATAAATATAGTACTTCAAAGAGATTTTGCGGCTCACTCAAGTAACCTTAAGCCAACGATTCACTACATTAAAGAGGGTCAAACAGGAATAATTGGACTACATAGCTATGCAAATACTCCATGTATCTCGGTACTCTCAAACAATGGAATGAATGAGTCATGGATTGATACATGTAACCCTAACAACATGGTCTTAAGCGAATTTTTATTAGCAAAGATAGCATTGATGTTAAATCCAAGTGCAAAAGATGCGTTTATTTTAGGTTATGGAGGGGCAACTACTGTTAGAAGTATGAGTATGAGCAGACTAGAGAGTATTGATGTCGTAGAGCTAGATTTGGCAGTGTTAGATGCAGTAAGAACTCTTTATAGCGGTAGATTGCCTACAGATGATGACAGCAGAGTAAACATAAAGATAAACGATGCGCGAAACAGTTTGCTTGTATCTGATAAACTATATGATATTATTGTATCACAGCCTTCTCATCCTTGGCTTATAGGAGCATCAAATATAATGAACAAGGATTTTTTTGAGATAACAAAATCAAGACTCTCAAAAGGAGGAGTTAATGGGCAGTGGGTGCCGCTGTTTAAGATAGATATAGCAACTCTAAAAGGCATCATTAAGGCTTATACAAGCACGTTTGAACATGTAGTTAGTTTTGTTAATGTCTCAACAAGAGATTTTTTAATGTTTGGCTCAAATGAGCCGATAGTTATTAGTTATAAGGCGGTAAAACAGCAGATGCAAAATCCTTTGACAAGAGCCGTGCTAGATGAAAACGGCATACATGAGCCTGAAGATATTTTGGAGTTTTTTGCACTCTCTAGAGAAGAACTTGTCTCAATCTCAGCAAATGCAGAGATGGCAACGGATAAAAATCTACTCTCTGAGACATTTTTGTCTAGATATAAAAAGAGAGAGGATAACAGTTTTGATACAGTTGGATTTTTAAGAAAACATTTTTCACATAATGTAAAATCTTATTTAAGAGAGTAAATTTTTAGTAAAAATTGTTTTAATTAACATAATAAAGGAGGAGATAAAATATGAAAAATTTGTTAATGGCAGTTGTTATTGCTATTTTTACAGCGGGGTGTTCCACACTTGAGGTACAGGTTGATTATGACCCGGAGTATAAATTCTCAAGCCTCTCTACATTTAGTGTCGTCTATACAAACAGAAATGATACGAGAGATTTTGACAGAGATCGCATCAGTAGGCTAGTGGATGCTTATATGCAGGATAAAGGGTATATTAAATCCCAGAAGAGTCAAGCCGAGTTTTACATTACAATGCATCTTGATGTGCAAAAGAGGAGTCAGATAGAGACTAATTATGAGACTATAGGAATTAAACCTATGCCATATGTATATTATGGAGCAGGTCCGGCAGGGGCTTATCCAAGAGGTTACTACCCTTCAGGAATGGTTGCTACGGAGCCTGATGTTAGGGTAACTACTAGAACTAACGAGTATGAAGAGGGCAGACTTGTACTAGAGGTTTTTGATGTTAAAGAGAACAGAGTTGTCTGGCGGGGTATTGCAATGGATGAACTCTCAAAAGAGTATACTCAAGAGCAGAAAAACGACTATTTAAAAAGAGTTATCTCTGAGCTTTTTAAAGACTTTCCGGTAAAGGAGTAGAAGCTAAATTGGGCTATCTTAAAAAGATAGCCTAATCTATATCTCTGTTATAAGGAGGTAAACTTAGCCTCCTCTATAAGAACAGAGAAGTTGTAACCGTAACCTAAATCAACATTTGTTTTAACTACTCCGTTTGTAGTAACAGTATCTCCTACTTGCACGGTAGAGTTTACCGCTGTTGCGATTATATCGTTTGTTCCGGCACTTCCGGAGCCGTCTTGAAGATGAATCCAATCTTTACCCATAATATTTTTAGAAACTTTTACTACTTGAGCATTTATCTTTACGTTTTTATCTTTAAGAGCATCTTTTTTTGCGTATAGCTCTTCTATGGTGTATCCATCTCTATTTTTTGCTACAGAGATAGTAGTTGTGTCAGATTCTGCTTGCGTTGCTGTAGCCTCTTTTGAGTGGTTATAATTTGCATGCGCATCCTCTAAGGTTGATGAGTTAGTAGATG
>NZ_JALOAA010000013.1 GCF_023229025.1 Sulfurimonas sp. | reverse complement strand
GCTTGCGTAGAAATTTCGTTTCACTCATTTTGTGGAGGGGAATTATAGGCAAGTTAGGCTTATTTATTTCTTAATTAGTGTGAGAGTTTTTGAAGAATCTCTATATTGCACTTTTATGGGTGCTTTTAATGGTCAGTTTTCTTCTATCCAGCCGCCGCCTATAAGCTTAGAATCATCGTAAAAAACAGCGGCTTGCCCTGTTGCTACGCCAAATACGCTCTCTTTTAAAGTTGCATACGCTTTATTGTTTTTTACTACAACATGACACGGTACAGCTTTTGTTCTATATCTTAGTTTTACAGTCGTATCAAACTCTTTCTCGTCAGTATATAGATTTAAATTATTTAAAACTACACTACTGCATGATAGCTCCTCTTTTTTCCCTACAACTATCTGATTTTTATCTGCATCAATGCTTAAAACATAGTGCGGATCATGTGCACCTCTTACAGTAAATCCCTTTCTTTTGCCTATTGTATAGTGCATATATCCTTTATGCTCACCTACAACATTTCCATCTTTGTCAATCACTTCACCTACGTTGTCAACTTCAACATAATCTTTAAGTAGATCCGTATAGGTTGTCTCAACAAAGCATATCTCAGAAGATTCACCCTGAGAAGCAAACGATTCTAACCCCTCTATGGATGCCGCTATCTCTTTAACTTCACTTTTTTTCTTCTCTCCTAGCGGAAATATAAGTCTAGGCAGTATACTTCTATCGACATAAAAAAGAAAATAACTTTGGTCTTTGGTGTCATCATCTGCCTCGTAAAAGTATTTTCCATCACTTTTTATATAGTGCCCTGTAGCTACATAATCAGCACTAATTTTATCTGCAAACTTTACCATCTCGCCAAACTTTAGGCTTCTGTTGCATAGAGCACAGGGGTTTGGTGTTTTACCATCAGCATAAGTATCTATAAAAGGTTGAAAAACTTCTCTGTTAAAGGTCTCCTGCAAATCCAGTACATGCAGTTTAATTCCAACAAAATCTGCAGCTTTTTGTGCTCTTGCTTGATTAATCTCATGATAGCCCGGCTTAGAGTGAAGCTTCATATATAAACCCTCTACCTCATATCCTTGGTTCTTAAGGAGTAGTGCAGAGACTGTTGAATCAACACCTCCACTCATTCCGACTAAAACTTTACTTTTTTTCATTTTTATTACTTTGTATCTTGTTCATCTTTAAAATCTGACAAGGATTTATAATACTTAGTATTTTCTAAGCCTACTTCTTCAAGAATTTCTATCTGGTCAATAAGCGACTCCTCAACCTCTTTGACAACGCGCTGTAAATCATCAGTCAATCTAATTATCTCTACATCATCTTTATCAATCATTCCGCTATGCTGCAATTTATCTTTTATAAAATTAAGAAGGGGCTGGTAAAAGTCAACACCTACTACAAAAATTTTAACTCCGGTTACTTTCCTTGTCTGAACAAGAGTCAATGCTTCAAACAGCTCATCTAACGTCCCAAACCCCCCGGGAAATATTACATAAGCTATAGAGTATTTAACAAGCATAACTTTTCTTGAAAAAAAATAATCAAAGTATAACTCTTTTGTAGTATATCTATTTGAAACTTGCTCAAAAGGCAAATCTATATTTAAACCGACAGATTCAATATCAGGGCACTCTTTTGCTCCTCTATTTGCAGCCTCCATAATTCCGGGACCGCCTCCTGTTATAATGTTAAAACCTTTATTTGCCAACATAAGAGAGAGTTTTTGAGCCTCTTTGTAATAAAAATCATCCTCTTTTGTTCTGGCACTTCCAAAAATAGTTACTGATGGCCCAAGTTCTCCAAGGTCATCAAAACCTTTAACAAAATCAGCAACTATTCTAAAAACGCTCCAGACATCGGCAGACTTAATGTCTTTGACATATCTCTTAGCTAATTCATTTCTTCTATCTTTCATTTTATCCCTTGAGCTGATTAAGCCTCTCTCTCTTTGTTCCTATAGTAGTTATTTGTACCCCGAAGTTACCATCAACAATAACAACTTCTCCCTCTGCTATAACATGGTCATCAACCAGTATCTCTAAAGGGTCATTTGCTAATTGATTTAACTCTATTACCGAACCTATGTCCATATTTAAAACATCTTTTAGAAGCATCTTCTTCTTTCCGATTCTAACCTTAACAGGAAGTTTTACATCCATTATTAGAGATATATTGTTCATCTCCTCACTATTTAAGGAGATAGATGCTGAGTGTTGTGAAGAGTTATCTGATTCAAGCTTTTTTCCATCATCTGAGGATTTATTTTGCTTAAATATCGCATTTTGTAAACTCTCATCCATTATAAGCATAAAAAGAGATTTAACATCTTCTATATTGAAGTTATAGACAAACATTTTACTATAATTCTCTAACGATACCTCTTTATCCTCACTAATATAATCAACCTTGTCAATACTAAAAGATAGTACGGGCAACTCTTTTTGAGCTGAGAGCGTATTTGAAATTGCTCCAAATATGTTTGAGACTATCTCTTTTGCAGCATCTAAATCATCCTCACTAACATCTTCTCTACTGCTGCTCTCTTCGCCCATCATCATATCAGATAAAGATGTAACTAGGTTTGGTGTTAATGCAACCATAGCAGAAGCATCAATATCTCCACTTACACTTATGTTTAGCAAAACTATTGGAGGGATTATATTTGAGATGATACTTAACTCTTGCTCCTCTTTGAGCTTAAGTGATGGAGCCTGCCCTATTAGTGCCTCAACAGTAGCCACCGTCTCATTTTCAAACAGTTTCATAAAATCACTCATCCCCTACTCCTCTTTTACTTTTTTTTCATCTCTATCTCTATTTTGAGCTTCATCAGTATCAAATATAATCTCTTTTACACCCGATATCTTTTCTCGTCTAATAGTTTCAAAATTCTCTAATGCACGTTTTACTGCATCTTTTTCCGTATCAATTATCTCGGTAACTTGTATTGATTTTCTAAATCTTCTAAGTCCTATTTTACCTTTAAATCTATCTTTTCCATCAACGCAAAGCGTAACCATATCATCAGCTGCATTATCAAGCCTTACAATATCCCCGCTTTGCAAATCCAATACATCTCTAAGTGATAACTCTGCATTACCGAGCATCGCTTCAATACCGACTTTTGCACCGCCAAGAAGCACATGTAGCTCTGTATTTCTGCTTTTTTTTGTACTTGTCTCATTTAACATTAAATCTCTGCTGGCAAGTTTTGGCAAAACCGGCTCTAACGCGATAACAGGATAGCATATATTCATCATACCTGAACTCTGTCCAATAATAATCTCCATAACAACCATGACAACAATTTCATTTTGAGCAACAATCTGAACAACATTTGGACTGGACTCTTTTGACTCAATATTTGGAAAAATATCCATAACCGGTCCCCAAGCCTCTTTAAGAGTAGCCATCATAACTCTTAAAATAGTCTCAAAAAGACTAAGCTCTATATCTGAGAACTCTCTGCTGGCGTCAAAAGGCTCGCCCTTTCCGCCCAAAAGGCGATCTAGCATGGGAAAAGCGATTGAAGGATTTATCTCTATAACACCGCTTCCTTCTAACGGCTTCATAGAAAATACGTTGAAGCTGGTAGGATTAGGAAGTGACATTAGAAACTCGCCATAGGTCATCTGGTCAACAGAGTGAAGCTGAATCTCTACAATTGAGCGCATAATTGATGATATCTGAGAAGCTAATGACCTTGCCATCTTATCGTGGATACCGCGAAACGCACGAAGCTGCTCTTTTGATACTCTGTTTGGTCTTTTAAAATCATAAAGCGTTACTTGTCTTTGAGAAACTAGGGAGTCTTCTCCGCTATCAAGTAAATCATCTCCCTCATCATCAACAACATCTAAAAGCGCATCAATCTCTTCTTGTGAAAGTATATCTGCCATCTTAAGCTCCCACACTCTCTTTAATTTTATGAATAACAGATTTATGAATTTGAGAAATTCTTGACTCTGTAATATCTAAAATATCACTAATCTCTTTTAGTGTCAACTCTTCAAAATAGTAAAACTGTATTATCAACTGCTCTCTTTGAGTATATTGGCTAAGAACAGTTTTAATATTCTCCACTAACTCTTCTTTTTCTATATTAGCAATCGAAGAGCCTTCATCACCTACTTGCAACTGATCTTCTAAAGGCATAACGGTATAGATAGATGAGGCAATTCTAGCTTCATGTATCTTCTTTACACTCTCATCTAGCATCTCAGCCAACTGCTCATCACTTGGCTCTTCATCATGAGATACTCTATACTCTTCTATGGCATAGTCTATAGCTTTTACTAGCTTTCTGCTTGCACGACTAAGAACATCTAAGCTTCTTAAATAATCAAGCATAGCTCCATATACCCTCTTCTTAGCATAACCCCAAAAAGAGTCATTTAAACTCTCATCATATCTTCTTGCAAGTTTTATAAGCTCTTCTGTCCCTATTGCAGAGAGGTCCAGATAATCAATAGAGCTAGGAAGTCTCTCTTTTAATCTATATGCCATGGCTTTTACTGCAGGCAGGTATTGAATTGCTAGCTCATCTTCTTTATGTTTTAAATCTTGTGTATATGCAGAAATCATGAACTTTTCTCACTACTTGGGCTGTTATCTTGAGCTGTTTTATCTGTTATCTTAATAGCTGAATCAATTATTTTTTCTCTTTTATTTATCTCATTGGCAAAAAGATCAAGTCTCTTCTCATGTGACTCTTTTGGAAAAAAATATAGCTTACCGAGAGTTGTTTTATAATACATAGATACTATTATATGGGAAAAAAGATAAAAAAAAGTTGTTATTAAAAATGTATATACTAGCAGACCCTCCGCATCAAATGATTTTAATATACCAAACACTATTCCCATAAAAAATCCCTGAATAGTAAAAAAGTATATAAAATTCTCGCCTAACATCAATAATTGCCTTAAATTTAGTTTAAAAATGCTTTACTAACCGCTTGAAAAGTCCGGATAATCCGCTTTCGCTAGGCATAACAAGCACATCCTGTTCCAAATTCTTATTAATCTCATTAGCGATAGAGAGTATATCTTTATGAACTAATGAACCTGGATGCACTACGCTAAAAAGAGCTCTCTGTTTTACAGAGGAGGAGACTTTAATATCACTGTTAATTTTGCCTAAAAATTTTATGTTTAACTTATCTCCTATATTTGCAAATGCCACTTTTTTTATCTTTTCATATATTGCAATCGCCTCTTTCTCATTTTTGACCTGATTCATGATTAAATTTATATCGTCTCTAAAAGTAGCTATAGTTTTTATTGTTGCATATGCGTCTGTTATTGCAGCTGGATCGGGAACGGTAACTACAATAACATCATCCGCAACATCTAAAAACATCTTTATATGATCCCCTATTCCTGCACCGGTGTCAATTATCATGACATCTAGCTTATCAAGCACCTCAGCCTCACTCATAAACCTCTCAAAAAGAGCTTTATCAGAGTACTTTAATATCTCATCCCCACTCTCCCCCGGAATAAGTATAAGATTTCTTGTTATGGGAATTAGAATATCCAAAACACTTGCTTCGCCTTTTAAAACATGCAAAATATTTTTCTTAATCTTTACATTAAACATAACATCTAAGTTGGCAAGACCGATATCTGCATCAAAAATACCGACATTTAATCCATTTTGAGAGAGAGTATATGCAAGGTTAGAGCTTATTGTGCTTTTTCCCACCCCGCCTTTTCCGCTTGTTATAGCTATAAAACGAGTTTTTTTTGATTTTTTAGCAGCTGTTGATGATACTAACTCCTCTAGCTTTTTAGCTTGGTGCCCCATCATGTTTTACTCCTATTAAAGCCGTTTAACAAACACTCAACTAAAAAATCACTACTTGCGCAGACTAAATCTTCAGGAACTTCTTGCCCGACAGAGAAGTAACTAATAGGCTTTTTCGTCTCATAAGCAAGAGAGAAGATATTACCAAAGCCTCTCGTCTCATCTAGCTTTGTAAACATCAAAGTATCAATATTTAAACTAGAAAAATTTTCGTAAGTAGCCTTTAAATCTTCATACTTTATGGAGCTTGGCATTACCAAAACCACATCAATGTTATACTTTATATCGTTTCCATCTAAACACTCATATATCTTTTCAATCTTCGTTCTATCATAAGGACTTGAACCCATGGTATCTATAAGAATATAATCACAATATTTTAATGAGTCTAGCGCACTAGCAAAGTCTATAGGGTCAACAACAGTCTCTATTCCGAGCTTCATCATTCTAGCATACTGCATCAACTGCTCAACTGCACCTATGCGGTATGTATCTAGTACAACTAAACCCACTTTATACTTTTTCTGCATTAAGTATGAGTATCTAGCTGCAAGTTTTGCAACTGATGTTGTCTTTCCCACACCCGTAGGACCAACTAGCATAACAACTTTCTTATTTCCGATAGATGGAGTGCTCTCAAGTCTAATCGGCACCATCTTTCTAAGAAGAGTCTGAAAATATCTCTTAATGGTACTGGAGTTTTCTCTCATTCTAAAAGGCATATGCTCTAGAGTCATTCTCATAATAGCATCTAGATGCTCTCGATTCATACCGCTTTGAGAAGCTAGGCGATATATCTCTGCAAACTCTGCAGGAATATGACTCTCTAGATCAGGTGCTTTTTCATCCCAAAACATATTTTGAATAACTTTTACTTTATCTCCGAGTTTGGCAATCTCAGACTTTATCTCTTTTAGCTCTTTGGGTTCAAGCAGTGAATTAGTTTTAGTTTCTTGGTAGTCGTAAAGAGGCTCTTTTACCTCTGCTATTTTAGATATCTGTCTAGCTGCGTTGGAGATATCATACAAAACATCTGAACTTTTTTGGGTTAGTGGTCGCTCATCTTTTTGCATGGATTTTACTTTTTGATAAGTATCGTGAGTTGTCTGCTCCCCCTCAATACCCATAACAATTTCATAAACGGGCTCTCTGCCTAATGATTTTTTCTGAATCTCTTTTGTGTCTATATGAAGCATTTTACTATAATTGATGTCCATCTTAGCTTTTTTCAATGCTTCTGAAGGCGTTCTTCCGGTAAAAGTTAATATCTTCATCTATAAATGTCCATTAATGGTATCAACACGCTATCTCTCTCAAACCACTTTTCATGGGGAATTTGAAGTTTTGGTGTTTTAACTACCCTATTATCAAAAAAAATTATATCCAAATCTAATGTCCTTGGAGCATTTGCAAAACTTCTTTTGCGTGCAAATTTTTTCTCTAGTCTCATTAAATAGCCTAAGAAAAACTTTGGTTGCATGTTAGTCTTTAACATTATAATAGAATTAAAAAAATCACTCTGATTAACAAATCCAAAAGGAGGATTTTTTAAAATCAGTGATGTTTTTAAAAGGCTAACTCTCTTCTCTTTTTTAAGATATACAAACAAATGATTAAACCTTCTTCTTACATCGCCGACATTTCCGCCAATCCCTACTGTTGCTACATACTTATGTGAACTATGTGTAGTATTTATATATGTGTTGCGTAAATTTTTAAAAGTTTCTAGCTCTTTACTTAATTTACGCCTAATATACATAAAAATTAGTTTTCCTGTGTAGCTTGAGACTGCTTTTGCATCTCTTGAACCGCTTTTATCTCGTTCATAATCTGTGCCATGCCCACCATTGCCAAGTGATACCCAAATGGACCAAACCCGACAATAGAAGATGAGCAAACAGGAGCAACCATATTTTGTTTTCTAAACTCTTCACGGCGGTGAACATTGCTGATATGAACTTCAATAGTAGGAAGATTTACAGCTGAGATTGCATCACGAATAGCTATTGATGTGTGAGTATATGCCGCAGGATTAATTATTATACCGTTTGCATCTCCGTAACACTCTTGAATCTTATCTACAATCTCACCCTCAAGATTGCTTTGAAAAAACTCTACTTCCATCTCATTTTGTGCACCAAAATCTTTCATCTGAGCATGTATCTGCTCTAGCTTCATCGAACCGTAAATTTGTTGCTCTCTTATTCCCAACATATTTAAGTTTGGTCCCTGAATTACTACTATTTTCATCTTCTGCCTTTTTGTTTAATAATTATAATTTTTAAGGAGTAATTTTATCTAAATTAAGCATAATCTATTTTAAATTTAGACAAAAAGATAGAATATGCAGATAATAACTCCAGATTATATATTGACTCCCGACACTCTATTATCTAACATGTCAGTAGCATTTGATAAAAAAATCAAAAAGATTGCTCCGCTTAAAGAGCTAAAAAAAGAGTTTCCCGATGCAGTTGTCACAAAACTCAAAAAAAACTCTCTTTTAATGCCCGGGCTAATAAATGCTCATGTACATCTAGAGTTTAGCGCAAATAGAACAAAACTCTCTTATGGAGATTTTATTAGCTGGCTTTATAGCGTAATAGAGAACCGCGAAGAGCTTATAGGAGGCTGTGATAGTAGTTGTATGACAAAAGCAATTGACTCAATGCTAGAGTCCGGAATTACAACCTTTGGTGCTATAAGTTCACATGGGATGGATTTACAAGCGTGCGCAGATGCAAAACAAAATGTTATCTTTTTCAATGAGCTTATAGGTTCACAAGCAAAAATGGCCGATGCTCTTTTTACGGATTTCCTAGCGCGTCTTGATGCTTCTAAAAGTATAAAAAGAGAAGGGTTTTATTCTGGAGTCGCCATCCACTCTCCATACTCGGTTCATCCTATTTTAATCAAAAAAGCACTTCAAATTGTAAAAAAAGAGAAGCTAAAACTCACCACCCATTTTATGGAGAGTAGTGCCGAGAGAGATTGGCTGGATAAAAGTGAGGGGGATTTTAAAGATTTTTTTCAAAATCTATTAAAACAAAATAGCTCACTTAGTAGTTCTAGCGAATTTTTAGAACATTTTAGTGGCTACATGACACTACTTACACATGCTATAAAGGCAAATGAAGAGGAGCTAAAGATGCTCTCCTCAAATGGACATACGGTTATACACTGCCCTATTTCAAATAGACTCTTAGGAAACGGTGCGCTTGATTTGAAAAAACTCCAAGAGCATAACATTAGATGGATATGTGCAACAGACGGACTTAGCTCAAACTATAAGCTTGATCTCTTTGAAGAGATGAAATGTGCTCTTTTTATGCACTCAAATATGCCTCTTTTAGAGTTAGCCAAACAACTTATAAGAAGTGTAACAAAAGACGCAGCAGATGCTTTGGGTATTAACAGCGGTGAGATAGCAGAAGGCAAGAGTGCAGACATGATAGTATTAGATTTACAGAGCAAACCAAGTGATGAGTTAGCTATTCATTTAATACTTCATAGATATAATATATCAAAAGTTTACATTAACGGAATTTTAGAAAAAGGTATCTGATGCAATTTATTAAAAAGTTATTTTCTCCCATTTTAGCCACAATGAAGTTTATTCAAGAGCACTTCAAGGCTATGGTTTTTCTACTTATAGTTTTTTTAATATTTGCACCGCAAAGCAAGGAGGATTTAAAACCAAACAACCTTGAAGAGGTTTACTTAGTCGGTCCTATCATGGAGACTTCGGAGGTCATTGAGCAGATTGACGCAGCAGTTGCAAATCAGTTTGTAAAAGGTATTTTGTTAAATATTGATTCGGCAGGAGGAGCAGTTGCACCCTCTATCGAAGTTGCATATGCTCTAAAAAGAGCAAGAGAGAAAAAGCCCGTTGTCGTTTATGCAAGCGGTACTTTGGCAAGCGGGAGCTATTATGCCAGCATCTGGGCAAACGAGATAGTAGCAAATCCCGGTTCAATGGTAGGGAGCATCGGCGTAATCATGCAAGGGGCAAACGTAAGCGAGCTTATGGATAAAATTGGTATCAAATCACAAAGCATTCAAGCAGGAAAGTACAAAAAAATTGGTGCAAGTGATAGGGAGTGGACTGATTATGAGATTAATGAGCTAAACAAAGTTATACAAGGAACTTACGATCTCTTTACCACAGATGTGGCAAAAGCCAGAGGTTTAGATATAAACAAAAGAGATATGTTTGCAGATGCCCATATATTTACGGCTAAACAAGCTAAAGATGTCGGTCTCATAGATAGTATAGGAGTTAAATATGATGCTAAAGAGAAGTTGGCGAAGCTTAGCGGAGTAAGAGAACAAATTTGGAATAAAGAGAATAAGATTGATAAATTTATGAAGAAGTTCTCCGCTCAGACTGCAGTTACTATCCACACATACTTCCCCTCTTTAGTAATGAAGTAAATGCTATTTTGCTCTCTCTAGAGCAAGTAAAAACTCTTTTTTCTCTAATCCCCCGCTATAACCGCCTAAGCCGCCGCCTGATGCTATAACGCGGTGACAAGGAATCAAAATAGAGATTGGATTTTTACCGTTTGCATTTGCAACTGCTCTTGTCGCTTTTGGATTTCCAAAAATTTTAGCTTCAGTCGCATATGATATTGTTTCTCCATAGGGTATTGTAAGCAGAGTCTTCCAAACACCCTTTTGAAACTCGGTTCCGCTTGGAGATAGCGGCAAAGTAAACTTCTGTCGTTTTTTTAAGAAGTATTCATCAAGCTCCTCTTCTAGCCTAAGTAGAAGATTATAATCAGAGCTGCAGTTATCGAAGTTATCATCAGCTTCTATAAAATCAAGATGAGTAATGGCATCCTCACTAGCCACTGCAATCATTTTACCTATAGGCGTATTAATAATGCGGCTGTAGCAGGATCTCTTCATGAGGAGTGTTTTAGCTCTCTTTTTTTTCAGGTTTTTTTCTGAACATATGATATTTTTCACGCTCAAGCAAATCTTCTACATATGACGGTTCGGCTTTTTTTACACTCTTCCAGATACCCGATGGAAGTCTTACTTGAAGTTTTTTCTTCTCTTTTAGTTTTATTATCTTCTTAACAGATAATATTTTTGAAACAGGAGAGAAGTCAACGTTGGTTAAATCTATATCATCTTTATAAAAAAGTGTCTGCTTATTAAAGCGTCCCCACCCTGGAATGCCATCTTCTGTATAAGGAACTTCATAATCATTTTTAAAATTTACCATTATTTTATAATGGCTGTTGTCAAAAATCTGAGATACTTCTCCAGCCCCAAAAACTAAACCAAATACTCTATCTCCAACCTTAGCATTACTAAAATAAGCCATAAATACTCCTCTACTTTTTTGTAAAGAAGTATATTACAATTATGGTTACTAAAAAGTTACTGCTATTAAACTATAACCTTAACAACAGTTGGCATATTGTCAAAAATTCTTTTTACTCTATCTTGCCAAAGTTCACCAAACTCTTTCATCTCTGCAGCATTAGCCATTCCGCCCATCATTTTCTGCATTAGCTGCTGCATCTTAGGGCTTCCTCCTACTAGTGAAGGATCGTAGTAAACATCAACGCTCTTACCGTTGTCTAATCTTGTAAATCTAACAGAGGAGCTAATATCTTCATCAAAACTCATCAGAGAGTGACGAGCAAATTTGCCGCCTAAGCCTTTAAAACCGCTCTTGTCCGTTGCTCCGGTTATTTGTGATATTACATTGCTTATTACGCCGGCTACGCCATCTTCTAAAGACTCTTTAAACTCGACTTTTATCTCTCCTCTTACAGCAGGAGAGTTTGGATATAGAGCTTTTAATCCTGCGTATGTAGTGATATAAGCACCTGCAACAGTAGGACAACTGTGCCCAGCCGCTTTTACAACCTCTAAGTAATTAAACTCATATAACCCCTCTTCAAATGCGCCTAAAACATTTGCTAGTGGATCAACTACTTTAATAGTTACTACACTATCAAAAAAATCCGGATAATTCATATAAACTCCTATATATCTCTTTTTTGAAGTACTTTTGCACTCACTATAACTCTATCATTCATTAAGTCAAAAACCTCATCAACCTTCAAAGATGTTATATCAATAACTTTGGCATCTTTAGATATTTGAACAAAACCTTTTTTACTTTTTAACTTTGGATTATTTGATTCTAACATTTTTTGTAGTGTTAATACTTGATTTTGAGCAATATTAATTTTACTATCTATTACATGAGGAAATCTAACTCTAATTGACTCTACCTCTTTATAAAAACTCTGCATTTTAAATGATATAGTCTGAGTATAAGCGCCTTTTAGCTGTTTTATATCTTCAATTTTCTGTGCTATCTTTTTCTCAATAGAGTGTCCTAAATATAAGTTAATCAAATGCGTAAGCTCTTGTTTTGAGTTATATATTTTCTGCACTATTTTTTGAGTATATTGAGCCGAAATAGAGTCAATATATTGATAAAGTTCATTCTCATCAGGCAGTATCATCTGCATTGCGGCACTAGGGGTCGGTGCTCTTAAATCCGACACAAAATCACTTATAACCCAGTCTATCTCATGTCCAACTGCAGATACAATGGGAGTTTTTGCTCTAAATATCGCATCAGCTACTATCTCCTCATTAAAAGCCCATAAATCCTCTATACTTCCGCCGCCACGCCCAATGAGTATAATATCATAACCCTTTGAGTCAGCTCTGCGCAAAGCTTTTGAAATCATGTCCGCAGCGCTCCCTCCTTGGACTAAAACATCATAAATATCAATCTCTACAGCTCTATATCTACTATTTGCCACGCGGAGCATATCGGCAATAGCAGCACCTGTAGCAGATGTTATAAGAGCAATCTTTTTTGGAAACTTTGGAAGCGGCTTTTTAATTTCACTACTGAAATAACCAGCTTTTGCAAGCTTCTCTTTTAACTGCTCATAAGCAAGAGCTAATGCTCCATGACCTGATGGCTGAATACTAAAGCAGTTTATCTGATATTCACCGCGCGGCTTATAGAGTGTTACGGCTCCCTCAATAATGACCTTTAACCCCTCTTGGAGTTCAAATCTTAATCTTGAGGCATTGCCTTTGAACATGACGGCTCTTATTGAGGATGATGCGTCTTTTAAACTAAAATAGATATGTCCACTGCCATGATGAGTTACGCGCGAGAGTTCTCCCTCTACAAGCACCTTTTCAAAAGTGCTCTCTAAGATAGTTTTGATCTGTTCGTTTAAAGAAGAGACGCTTAGCGTATGCAAAAATATAACCTACTGTTTTTTTGCTATTAAAAGTGTCGATATATCCATGGAGAAACTCTTTGCATATAAAATATCAAAGCCTGCTTCAATCAACTCTGTTTTCATATTTTCAACTGTAGAAAAATCCTCTATAGAGTTTGGCAGATACTCATAAGCCTCTAGATTTTTAGATATGAAACCACCTACTTTTGGCAAAACTCTATTCATGTAAAAATCTCTAAGCTTTCCAAGCAGAGATGGATTTTCATTCTTCATAAACTCTAAGATAACAACTAAACCACCTTTTTTTAAAACTCTGTTAAACTCTCTTAGTGCTTCTTCTCTCTCAACAACATTTCTAATTCCATAGGTAATGCTTAAAATATCTACGCTACCATCTTTCATCGGAATCTCAGTCGCTTTTGCTATATGATAGTTAAACTTAGGGAACTTCTCTCTTGCAACTCCAACCATCCCCTTTGATGGGTCTACTCCGACTATCTCTCCTACTGCTATTGCGTTTATCTCTGACCTTTTTTTCCAAAAATTCATCATATCACCGGTTCCACAGGCTACATCGACAATCTTATCTATAGAGTCATTTGCATATAATCTATAAGCTAAATCACAAGCTTTACGTCTCCAGCTCTTATCGACTCCCATACTCATGACACGATTTGCCGTATCATAAGTAGGTGCAATATTATCAAACATAGATACTATTTTTTCCTGTTTTTCCATTCTAGCTGTTTCCCCTGTTATTTGCTTGCTTCATCCACATAATTATATCCTGCTCATCTTTTTGTATATTTAAAATTTCTAACTTCTCATCTATAGCCCTAAAACTACTGCTTCCTCCAATGTTAGGCGATAAAAAACAGAGATAATAGTCTACAATTCCCTTAGTTAGTCTAAACATCTCATCAGCGCCTTCAATCATTATATTTTTATAGTTATCTAAAATAGAAAAATTATCACTAATTGTAACTTTTCTATCTTTTACGCTAAATAGCGGGATATTTTGGTCAAAAACCTTACTCTTTGATAATATTAAGATATCCGGTGCTCTGCCGCCTGAGAGTCTTGCATCTAATGTTGGTCTATCTACTCTTACTGTATTTCCGCCTATAACTAACAAATCGCATACATCTCTCATGGCATGAACTACTCTTCTGGATTTTTCTGAACTTATAACTCCGTTATCTGTAGTTCCGTTTAATCTCTGTGCCCATTTAAAAAAGACAAATCTATCTTTTTTCCACATATTAAATGGTAAAGTCAACTCCCCGCACTCTTTTGCTAATATATCTCTTTTGAGCTCTACTCCCGCTTGAGAAATAATTTCTGCTCCGCCTGAAGCCTCTATATTTAAGTCATCAAAGCCTACTACTACTCTTTTAATTTTTAGCATAGAGATAAGAGCTGCGCAAGATGGAGTTTTGCCGACATGAGCGCATGGTTCAAGAGTCGTAAAAATAGTAGCGTTCTTAAAGCAGTTGTTATGATTTTTTAGAAGGTATGTGTGAATTTGGGATGAGGAATTAATCTCTAAAATTTTATTATCCGCCGTAAGTTTAAAGTACGCAGACTTAAGAGCCTCCACTTCAGCATGTGGACCGCCGGCATATTTATGAGCCTCAAGCGCTAAAATCTCATTATGTTCAGAGATAATAACACAACCCACGGCAGGATTTGGGTAAGTCAATCCTTGATACTTCCAAGCCTCATCAAGGGCCAGTCTCATATAGAATTTAAAATCTATTACCATTCAAAGAAAGTTTTCGCTTTTGAAATTTCAGAGAAATCAACAGCCGACTCTTCGCCGTTAACATCTAAAAAAATCTTAGAGCCTTCAACCCTAATTAGAGTTCCTGTTAACTTCTCTTTTGATTTTAAAGTAAGGATAACCTTCTCTGTTGTAGAGAGTTCAAACTGTTTGATTGTAGCTATTTTTCTCTCAATACCGGGGCTTCCAACTTCAAGTCTGTAGTCCCCTGAAACAGGTGGTGTTACATCTAATAGAGGTGAGATAAGGTGTGTTAATTCAACACACTCATCCAAACTGACATTTTTTCGTTTTTCATTCTCTATCTCATTTGAGATAATACTGACTCTATAAATTGAATCCCCTCCATCATTAACGACAGAAATGTCATAGAGTTCTAATCCTACTGACTTTACGACTGATTCTATATCTTTCTCTAAACTCACAAAAAACCTCTCTTAATCTTTGGAAATTTTTTTAAACAGCTCTTCAATTTTTTGAGCTTTTTTAAGCTGCTCATCAAACTCAAAAGTAAATTTTGGAGAACGAAACCAACCTTGTTCTTTCATACAAAACGTCTCTAAAATGGGTCTTGCCTTTTTTAGAAGTTTTAAGAACTCACTCTTCTCTTGCTCACTAAATGAAGCAGGGTCAATATAGACTTTTGCATCACTTCTACCGCGTGAACACTTTATATCTATGATATCAAGCTTATGGAGTCTATTGTCATTAAGAGAACCTAAGGCTTCAGGAATCAGCTCCAAGAGAAGTGATTCTGTTCTCTTTAACTTTATTTGGGCTTCTGTCACAGTGACACTTTTTGCTCAACTTTTTTGAATGTCTCGATTACATCGCCAACAATAACATCGTCGTAACCTTTAATCATAACACCACACTCATAACCGTTACCAATCTCTTCTACATCATCTTTAAAGCGCTTAAGTGAAGTAAGCTCTCCCTCATGTACAACAACGCCATCACGAATAACACGAACAAGACCGCCGCGAATAAGTTTACCATCAACAACAACACATCCTGCAACCATACCCTTAGGCGCTTTGAATGTATCTCTAACTTCGGCTTGCCCGGTATTTGTCTCTGTAAATTTAGGTGCCATCATGCCAGTTAGCATTCCAGTCATATCATCAAGAAGTTGATATATAATAGAGTAAGTTCTGATATCTACATTTTTCTGTTTAGCAAGTGCTTTTACGCCTCCGGTAGGACGAACATTGAATCCAAGAAGAACACAATTTTCGCTATTACTCACTAGTTCAACGTCATTTTCAGTAATTCCACCTACACCCGAAGATATAATGTTTATTTTTACTTCATCATTTCTAAGCTCATTTAACGAAGCCTTAATAGCCTCAAGTGAACCGTGAACATCTGTTTTTAGCACGACTTTAAGAGACTTTAAACGTCCTTCTGCAATCATACTCGTCATATCTTCTAAAGTAGATTTTGTACTATGTGACAACTCTCTGTGTCTATCATACTCATGACGTTTTAGAGCATACTCTTTTGCCTCTTTATCGCTACTCACAGCCATCATGATTTCACCGGAAGATGGAACCTCATTTAAGCCGACAACAACAGCGGTATGGCTAGGTTTAATATATTTAATCTGTTTTTTATTTTCATCAATTAAAGCCTTTACACGCCCATAAGAACTTCCACAAACTACATAGTCGCCGACACTTAGAGTTCCGTTTTGAACAATTACCGTTGCAACAGGTCCACGACCTTTTTCAAGAGATGATTCAACTACGGCAGCTTTAGCCATAGCGTTCTCATTTGCTTTTAACTCTAAAACTTCCGCGGTAAGAAGGATGTTTTCAAGAAGATCCTCTATCCCCATTCCGCTTTTTGCCGATATTGGAATAAACTCTATATCTCCTCCCCAATCGGCAGGATTCACTCCTAGCTCAGCCATTTGCCCTTTGACCATATCAGGGTTAGCACTCTCTTTGTCCATTTTATTTATTGCAACTATAATTGGAGCACCGGACTCCTTAGCAAGCTTAATAACCTCTTCTGTTTGAGGTTTTACTCCATCATCGGCTGCTACAACAATTATAATGATATCTGTAACATCCGTACCTCTTTGACGCATATGAGAAAAAGCTGCGTGCCCGGGAGTATCAATAAAGGTTATTGCTTCGCCATTTTGCTCAATTGTATAAGCACCTATATGCTGCGTAATACCACCCGCCTCATCTTCTGAGACTTTAGCTTTTCTAATAGCATCTAAAAGTGATGTTTTACCATGATCGACATGCCCCATAATAGTTATAACAGGAGGTCTTTTTGTAGCATTTTCATCTATCTCTTCAGCTAAATCTTCCTCATAATTAAAGGCATCTTTAGGGTCAACAATAGTTACTTCAACTCCAAACTCTTCAGATAAAATTTCAATTTCATCATGTCCTAAAAAGTCATTTTTAGTCATCATTAAACCAAGACTAAATAGGACTTTAATTACGTCTGAAATTGGACGGTTTAACTTCTCTGCAAACTCATAAACACGGATATCCTCAGGAATTTCAACATGCGTAACTACTATATCTTCAGGCTTATCTTTTACATACTTTTTTCTCTTATCACGAGAAACTCTTCTACCCCTTGGAGCAGCTTTTTTATTCGCATTTCTTCCAATAGGTTTTGGCGCTCTAGGCTTTCTAGGCTCCTCTGGGGGAATTTCTCGTCTCTCTGTGGAGTTTATATCAAGGAGAACAACCTGATCATCCATATCCATAGAGACTTCAGTAAGAGAGTCGCCAAAAATATCTATTTTTACACCCTGCTCTTGCTTTTTTGCCCCTGATATCTGTTTTGTAGTTTTTTTCTTTTTAGCTAGCTCTTCTAAAACTTCTGCACTAATCTTACCATATGAAGATAGTGAAGATTTCTGTTTTGAGGGTTGCGCTTGCTTGTCAAAACTATCTGTTTCTTGAGGCTGCTTTCTCTTTTTTACAATTTTAAGACCAGATTTTTTAATCTGCATTTTCTTAGGCTCGCTGCTGTCAGTTACTTTAGGCTCCGCTTTTTGCAGCTCCTCCTCTTTGCTTTTTGACTCAGGCTTCTCTTCTTTTGATATTGCTTTAGACTCTTCTGTCTTTTGTGTTTTCTTCTCTTTTGTAGCAATATCTTTTTGAGTATTTTTTTCATCTACTGCATCAGATGTTTTCTCTTTAGCTTTTAAGGTTTCTTTTTCGGGAGTTTTTTCTTTTTTTTGAGTATCACTAGTTGTTTTAGTAGCTGTATTCTTCTCTTCTTTTGGTGTCTGTGCAGGCTCACCGCTCATAATATAGTTCATTAAGTTTTCTGCTTCTTGCATTGTAACTGAGCTATTTGCAGACTTTACGTCAACGCCCATATCTGAAGCTTTTTTAACTACATCTTTGGAAGTTATTCCTAGCTCTTTTGCAATTTCGTGTACTCTAACTTTTTCTGTCATCAGTGATGATCTCCTTTAGTGTTTTGGCAAATTTGTCTCTATCACCACCTCTGCATTGTCGCATCAGCGCCTTTAATACTCTCTTGTTATCTTCAAGACAAATCTTGCATATATAAAAACTTCTGCCACTTCCTCCAAAAAGACTTATTTGTGACTCTATGCACTGAAGTCTTATAAGATTGCTTTGAGCATCTCTTTGTCTGCAAGATATACACATCCTAAGAGGTTGGGTAAATTTTTTCGCCATTATATCCAAAAGTTCCTTGATTTAGCTAAGAAGATATAAACTAACCTATTTTTCTACAATAAGCCCATCATTATCAAAATCCAATACTTTTACGACAAACTCCGGAAATTTTTGACTAAGCTTATTTGCAATAGCAGCAGAATCTTCATCATAAACCATAGAGAAAAATGTAGAGCCGCTACCTGAGAGTGTGCTCATTAATGCGCCGCTCTCATATGCCGTCTTTTGTACACTAAAGAGTTCAGGCAATATTTTCATTCTAGCCTTTTGATGAAATCTATCCTGAGAAGCAAGTTTTAAAATCTCCCAATCTTCGTTAAAAAAAGCCGCAACACTAAGTGCCGTGTGAGAGAGGTTGTATATAGCATTCTCTTTAGAGTATGATTTTGGCAAAAATGTTCTTGCTCTTGATGTATTAATAGGTTTATTTGGAATAACCACCACCGCTTTTATGTAATCCGGAAGATGTTTTTTTTGTGAAAAAACCTTCCCCTTTTCTACTGTAGCCACATTAAAACCACCCATCACTGCAGGCGTAATATTATCCGGATGTGACTCATAGACTAGAGCATGGTTTAGTATTCTTCTTTTTGAGACGTTTATTCCGGCTGCTTCATGGGCACTTGAGATTGCACTAACAATCACAGCCGAAGAGCTGCCAAGCCCCCTTGACATCGGTATTTGATTGTAAAAGGTAAACTTAAAATTTTGTCTTTTTTTAGTTAATCTATTGTAGTGTTCATTAAAGATGCTAACAAAAAGATTATTACCTTTAAGCCTAGGGTTATTTTCACCCTCCCCTTTTATACTAACACTAAAAAATTTTGATGGATGAAACTCAACCACATTACGCAAATCCATTGCCAAGCCTAATGAGTCAAATCCAGGTCCGAGGTTTGCACTAGTTGCCGGTACACTTATTGTCACTTTTTTCCTATCCAACTGCTCCTATTGCATAAAGAGGAGATGCAGCTGTGCTAAACTCTTTATACTCAAGCATATCAGGAAGCATAAAGCTCGCTTCAGGCGCTCTTTCTAGTTTTTGAGTTTTTATTTCTGATGAAATTTTAACAAAGTATAGCTTTCCAATCGCTTTGATTGGCTGATTTTTATTAAAATAAAACGCATCTGTTGCAAAAAGCGGTATATTTTTTAAAATACTTATAGATTTTAAAAAAATATATGCAATTTTTATTGCCATAAAGCTGCCGGGACCGTTTGCATAAAAAAGCCCCTTTATATCATACTCATCTAATAGTTCGCTAAATATATTTGGTAATACTTCTGAGCTTTTTTCATCGCTTCTTATAGTTTTTATCAATTTTCTCTCCTCATATATCCCGATTTGTATAGGAGAGGAGAGTGTGATAAAAACTAAATCGACACTCTTAGGCATACGCTTTTTCTAGCTCTAATGTTTTTTCATCAACAAGCTCAATAACTTCATAGTTTTGCGCATCTTTTAAAAGCTCTAACGTTAGCTTATGATTAAGGTCATGACTACCTGCCATCGCCTCATAATTGCCTACAAAGTTCATTCCAACAAGAGCCATATCGCCGATAGCATCTAATATTTTATGTCTTACAAATTCATCAGGAAATCTAAGCCCTTCAGGATTTAGAACCTTTTTTTCATCTAGCACAACTGCATTTTCCAATGATCCTCCAAGTGCAAGACCCTTTGAACGCAGGTATTGAACCTCATGCAAAAAGCCAAATGTTCTAGCGCGTGAAATCTCATCTTTGTAGTTTTGCTTGGTAAAGTTTAAAATATACTCCTGTTTTTGTATAACGGGATGAGGAAATTTAATGGTAAAACCATACTGCAGATCTGGCGAAGGCGAGAGTTTTACATATTTATCTCCCTCTTGTACTATTACCTCTTTTTTTATTCTCATAACTTTTTTTGGCACATCTAACTGAATAACTCCGGCTTCATCTAAGAGCATACAAAAGCTAGCACTGCTGCCATCCATCACAGGAATCTCATCAGCATCAACAACTATTCTAAGATTATCAATCCCATAAGCATATATAGCAGATAGCAAGTGCTCTATCGTAGAGACTACATAACCATCTTTACCTATAACAGTAGCCATTTTCGTATCAACAACATTCTCAGGAACAAGAGCAATAGCCACATCAACATCACTTCGATAAAATATCAAACCACTATTTGACTCAAGCGGCTCCAATCTTAACTTAACCGCAGAACCCTTGTGAAGTCCTATTCCGACAAGTTCAACACTCTTTTTTATAGTTGTTTGATACATTTTTATTCCTATTTTATTGCTTTTGATATAAATTGTACACTAAATTTACTTTTTATCTATAATACTCTTTGCGTTTTCTATTACATCGTCAATATTTAATTTTATCCAAGTAGTATCCATCCATTCAGCAGGACGGACCTCTATACCTTGAACTAAAACTCCAAAATGAAGATGATCTCCCATCGCATAACCGCTTTTGCCCGTATTTGCAATATGTGCTCCATCTTCTACCCTCTCATCAATATTTACATTTACGTTTGAGCAGTGCCCATAGAGAGTATAGAGTCCTAGCCCATGAGATATAATAGGCATATTTCCATATAAGCCGTTATATCCGCTAAAGACAACATCACCGCCGTTTTGAGGTCTTATCTCTGCCATTGCATTACTTGCTAAATCAAGCCCGAGGTGATACGACTCACTAATCTTCTCGCCTGCATAAGAGTAAAGTCTATGATCGCCAAAGCGAGCAACAACAGCAGCATTTTTAAGCGGGTACATTCTCTTTATATTAAAATCTACAACCATCTCATTTGAAACTTTTGATGCTATCTCATGAATTAAATCCTCATTTTTTACTCTTATATCTTCATTTATAATTTTAAACTGCTCTATAGAGTCTGCAACACCTTGAGTTTCAGCAAACTCCTCTGCTAATTCGGCTATTTTCCCTTTTAAGAAATTATCGCTTATCTTTATATTTGAGATTTTATAATTGATCTCTTTTAAATATAACGGAATATCTGCTCTTGAGATATTGTCGGCTCTATCTCTAGCCATAACAGTAGCCTTAAATGTTGCCTCTTTTACCGGCCATGCAAGCAGAGAAATATAGTACCCTTTTTTATAAAACGGCTGTGCTAAAAACTTTTTATCAAAGTTTGTCTGTATATACAACTCCTTTAAATTCTCATCCTCTGCTTTAAATATAACAAGCGCAGCGCCGCCCTTATTTATCTTATATGAGTTTGAAATAATGTTTAAAAGAGGTCTTTTTTTATCAATTTTTAGTTTAAACTCACTAAGAGCAATATTTCCGTTTAAAAAATTCCATTTACTTATATCTTGTGCTTCAACAACTATTTTTATCTCATCCTCGTTCATTGTGTATGCACTCTTTGGAGGCTCTACCCTGACATTGAGAGATTTTTGAGGAGTTAAGAATTGCTCATGATAAAGAAGTGTCTCTTCTGTTTTTGTAACTAATGTAACTCTGTATGATTTCAATCCACTTGTATCGTTTATTGTTATATCGAGCGGATTTTTAAGATTCCAGTATCCGTTGTTTTTCATAAAGATTATTGGAGTCTCTCTCTCAAACATCTCTGAATTATATATGTATAGACCTATACCTACTATTACTGCAAATATTCCCAATAACAGTGTTGATGACCCTTTATCTCTTCCTCTTCTCAAGCTATAACTCCTTTTTTATTAATTCTAATACTCTACTTTTTGCTTCATCCAAAGAGATAATCTCATCTATCTCAAAACCTGCTCTACCAAGGTGTCCACCGCCACCAAAGATAGAGGCAATTTTACTAACATCTATATCCAAAGAGCAGCGAATGGAGCACTTTATAGTAAAATTGCTCCTTTGCCTAAGCAGTAAAGAAACCTCTACACTCTCAAGATTTAAAGACTCAAAAAGAGGTGCCTTGCAATCTTCCCCGACTGCTCCCGTTGCTCTCATATCTTCATAACTTACGCAAAAAACAGCTACTTTTGCACTCTCATGTAAGGACATATTTTTAAACATTAAAGATTTTAATCTCAGAGCTGCTAATGAGACGCTTTTTGCAACTCTTTTGTTGCATAATTTAAAATCAGCGCCCAACTCTATTAATTCATAAATCGAAGCAAATGTCGTGCCATCGACATTTTTAGAGAGGAAAAATTCAGAGTCATCTAAGATGCCTGTATATAAAGCTGTTGCCATTTTTTTATTTATCTTTACGCCGTTTATCTTAAAAAAGTCATATATAACTGCTGTTGTACTAATAAAATCCGGTTTAACTAAGTTTATGTTGCCAAAATTTTTGTTAGTTGCATGATGATCGATATTTATAAGATCACACTCTACTAAAATGCCCATACGTTTCTCATCAGCGCAATCAAGAGAAATCGCCAAATCTGCAGATGAGGGGAATCTGCTTTTTATCTTTTCAAACCAAGGCAGAAAAGACAGCTTTTCATCTATCCTAGAAGTCTTGCAAAACCAAGAGACTTTTTTATGCTTCTGTAGTAAAAAACTGTACATGGCACTGGCACTGCCTATAGAGTCCGCATCTGGATTAATATGAGAGATAAGAACAATATGGGTAGCTTTTTCTATTTTGTCTAAAATCTTATTCAATTTTTCTATCTTTTTTTGAGAAATTGTATACTACTTCTTATTCATTTTGTAAACATACACCTCTTAAATACGCACCTTATGAGTGGTGTGTACCTGTTTTGTACCTCTTTTCTAAAAAGCCTATAACCATCTTTTCTTTGCGTGGCATGTAATGGGTATAAACGCCTAAAGTGACATCCAGACTCTTGTGTCCTAACGTAGCAGAAACCCATAAAGGCTCAATTCCATGATTTAACATAATGCTGGCAAACGTATGTCTCGTATTATGCATTGCCCTATCTTCAAGACCCAATTTTTCAATCAGCCTTTTAAAGTACTTGTAGAACAAGACATTACTTCCGTGATATGATTTCATATCGGACTGTAAAAAAACAAATGAATTTTGCAATCCCGTCTCAAGTCTCTGTGCTTCAAAGAACTTTCTTGCTTGAGGTATCATCTCAATATCCCTAGTTCCCGCTTGCGTCTTGGTAGAGTTTATCACTCCCCTAGATACGGTTTTGGTAACAGAGATGGTGTCCGTGTAAAAATCCACGTCATCCCATTTTAAAGCGAGAATTTCACCGCCACGCATACCCGTGAAAAAAGAGATGCCAAAAAAATTCCTAATGAAGCCTTGAGAATTCTCCAAAATCAAATCAATCTCATCAAGCGTGAAAGGATTTTGTTTCTTTTTAGGTTTTACAAATTTTGGAGGTCTAACCGAGACGACCGGATTCACATTTATGAGTTCGCTTAAAACTGCCAAATCAAAGGCTTCTCTTAAGAGAGTCCGTGCATTGTTAATCAATGAACGGCTATATTTTTTTGCGAGCTTATCTTGAAACTCTTTAATCTCAATAGGCTTAAACTTCTCGATTGCCTTATCCTCAAAATAAGCAGAAATTCTTCTATAAGAATTGCTATAATGCTCTATGGAACTTTTTTTTAAAGTTTCTCTTTTTTCTTGTAGTACTTTGTCAAGGAACATGAGAAGAGTCGGGCTTTTGTCTGTTTTAAATCCAAGCTCTTCATCTAACTCACCATTTCTATGTTTTGAAATGATGATATTTCTATTAATTTTAGTATCTTTCATCTTGGAACTTTTGAATTTTCCGCCGATACCAAAATACAATACACCCTCACGATTTTTGAACCGTAACTTTTTCATCTACCTTTACCTCTGTTTATCTTAAACTCGATAACGGCATCTTCTATAAACACTAATATTTTATCATTTTTTCTATTAAAGTGGTATCCGTCAATAAGCCTACCCTCTGAAATATAGTTGTTGACAGTTCTCTCCGTAACCCCTAAAAACATGGCTACACCTCGCTTAGTGCTCAACTCAGGCTTTAAGATATTTACAAGTGTTTTTAAATCTTGTACGGTTTTTAACAACTCGGGTATTAACTCCAAATTTTCAAAAGCTTTTACATTCATACTCAACCGCCTAAAAAAGAGACTCTTGATACAGAGACTTGCCTCTGCACTTTAACTCTATAAATGCTAGTTCATGTTTTTTCATAAGAGCCTTTAAATCTGAGTTAGGATCAGTCATAAGATTTTCTATCATTTTGATATATTTCTCTAGCTCTAAATCATCTAGCTCTTTTAGATTTATAGGCTCTGATATTGTTTCATAAACTACATCTAGCTCTTTTTCTATATTGGCGGATTTAGTTATCAGATATTTAGGCTCTCTGCTTTTATGATACGCTTCTAGCACTTCTTCATAAAACCGCTCATCAACTACGATATTATGGACATAAGCTTTTCTAGCTAAAGACACTTGCTCTTTCATTGCATCTTCAATAGTGTAGGAGTAGTTTTTTCTCTTTAGTCTCTCTAATGGCATATCAAGTGCTAAAAAATCTTTTAGCTCGTATGAGTCGCTAAAGTGTTTCCATAGAGGATGAATCTCTGCTTTATATCTATTTTGCGAATTGATAGAGTTCTCTGATATTGTAGATAAATCTACTAATCTGATTGCATCCATAGACTCTTTAAAGAGCTTTTGGGCATATCCCAGTAAATCATCTACCGTATCAATGTTATACATCTTTAAATGCTTCCTATGCATCTCAAACTCTATGTTAAAGATGTCATCTTGTGTGTTAAAGCCGTTATTTAAAAAATACTCATACATCAACTCACTTTTTTTAGATGTTTTTAACTCCTCTTTTTTATCATACAAACGAAGTAAAAAAGGTGCTTTTCCTATGTACAGCGTTTGAAGTCTGTACTTGGATGAAATCTCTTTTAGATGAGTCGTGTATTGACGTTTACGAGATACAAACATATCTTTTTCGAGCCATGACATATTTGACTGAACAAACATATTTAAATCAGCTCTAGTGACTGGCTTATAGCCAGTTGTTACATCTTTAAATATATCATCCGTATATCTAAGAAGTGCTTTGATGCCTAGTGTGTATATACCGACAGCGTTGAACTGCACTTGTATATCATTTAAACTTCTGTTTGTTAGACTATCTTTAAATCCAACACTTAAGAAGTTGTCTAAATTCGTAAACCAGTAGAAGCCCTGCGCCTTACCGTTAAACTCAAAAACTTGATTGCTTATTGCAATCTTTAAATCCTTATTTGAATAAGCTATTTCACGCTTTTCAAATCTTCCTTTGCTATCTTCCAACTGGTCTAATATATCTAAGAAGAAGTCGTCATATAAATCATTGGACTCATAGAAGTAGAAAAGGGTATCTATTCCGCTAATCACTTTAGGCAAATCAGCGGAAGTTATAGTTTTATCTTCCATTTTATTACCTTGAAATATGTTAAGAACCGAGTGTTACCAAGAACTCGGATATAAAGCTCATCGTTCGAGTCGCTCTTCATCTCTTGTGATTTAGGCATCACAAGCCGATGATAAGCTCCTCTCACAACGAGTTATTTAATTAGATACCGTAGTAACTACACTTTCCAATGACACCGACCTCTACTTCAACCGTTGAGCCGATTTTGTCCTTATAGAGATTTAGCTTCTCTTTTGGGATAGAGATATCCAAAAGTTCACTTTTTTTCTCTCCGTTTTTTAAAGTCACTTCTCCTAAGAGCTGCAGCTTTGGTTTACCCTGAACTACAGTTCCGTCCTCTTTTGTAAAATCTGAACTAATATAAACTCCGAAAAGTTTTGCTTTTATGACAATCATAATAAAGCCTTTGTGTTGAGTTAAACTCAATGCATTAAGTACATCTCACTTGCGTGAGTTTCAAATTTGATAACGAAAAGTTTAGAGGAAATTTTTGAAGATTATTTGCAAATAGTGACTTTATTTTTAGGGGATATTTACGAAAAAATCAATACAAGTATGGTCTTGCAAAACAACAAGCTTGATAAAGCTGATTGTCAGTTAGTGGAAGTTCTGTTATTCCAAAGTCTGGCAATATTTCATTTTTTACAAGTGAATAAAAAGCTTGTTCTAAGGAGTGAACAGATTTAGTAGTAGGTATATGTATCTCGTCATAAACTTTTAAAACATTTGGTTTTTCTTTTCTAGAGCGTATTTGCTTGATAGGTTCATTGTGAAAAACAGCATTTATAATTTCTATAATTTGGTTTTGAATATCTAGTTTTTTGATAAGTGAGAGCGGTCTTTTATAATCTTGATGGTTCTCTTTATTCGGATTATATTTTTTTGCTTCTTGATTATGCTTTTTTATATACTCTTTATACTCATCATACTTCCAATGCGTATAGTTCCAAGAAATTTGATGGGTAAAGCCTTGTATTAGTTCTAGTTCTGTAAAGTTTACTTTAGAAAATTGCTTTTGGAAGTTTTGATTATTTTTGAGGACATGATACATAGCATCTTCTGCAAATAATTCTAAAATAGGATGCTGTAAAGATTTAATTATCATAGAGCCTTTAATTTTATGGTCTTTATATGTATTTATTAATTCCTTATGCAATTGAGCTTCATTAATATCATGCTGTTTGTCAAATGCCTTAGCTTTATCTTTTTGAGCCTGAGTCTTTGAGAGATAGTTATCATAATTATATTGAGTCTCAGCACATTTAAATTGCTCTTCTTTTATGTATTTAATGCAATTAGTACTATCTATAAGATATAAAAGATTGTAAAAATATGGTTTTTCGTCATTTGTGGCAACAATCTCAACATCATATAAGTCATAAAGTTTTTTGATTATGTCAAACTCTGTTTTGGTAATTCTGTTTTTGTATCTTCTTTGGGCTTTTGCTTCAGGTAATTGAGTGTTTTTTAAATTGGTTTCGAGATTTTGTAAATATTTATCTATTGTATTTGTATAGAATGCTTGTTTTGAGATAGTGTGAGCTTGTTGATATACAACTGATAATTCAAAACTATACAACTTTCTACTTATTAAAATTTCAATAAAATATAAAATTGCTTCATAAAATTTATTAGCATTAAACATAATGTATTGTAACTAAAAACTTAATTGATTGGTAATTTAAATTTAATTGTTCTATGTATATTCTTTAGGAAAATTTTTTATAAGATATTTTTTACCTTTCTGTGTAATTGAGTATGTTGTTGGTGCTGTATAGAAAGCTTTTATGTAATCTTTGTCTTTAAGAGAAGATAAAGCTACTTCTGCGATATCATTATGTTTTGAAACTTGAGATAGTATCTCTCTCTTTGAAAGTCTTAAATCACCTTTATTCATATATAATTTTAGAATTTGAGTTTCTGCTTCATTTAATTTTTCATCTGAACTTTCATTATTTATATTTTTCTCATTTACTGGTTTTTTGTAATTGTCTAAACTTGGTATTTTTTCTTGTTCATTTAATAAAGCCTGTAAAGATGAAAGTTTGTTTCTTAATTTTTTTGTTTCTTCTTCATATTTATCTTGTAAATTTAAAAACTCTAATTGAATTTGATTAGATTCTTCGACATTAAGCAGTTTTTTGCCTTCATTTTCTTTTTTTAAATTTATTAATTTCAATTGTTCTTGTAAATTATATTTATATACGGGCTTAGCTAAAAATGGATATACATAGATATAAAATATTGTTAATAATATAGGGTACACAGCCCCATCCAATAGCATTGATAGTGAAAATGGCAATGCAAGTCCAAGAAACTCTATAGGATTATTTTTATCAAATAAAGTATTAATCAATAAAAACTTATTTTCTATCTTTTCATCTGAAAACAGTATAAAGAACATTTTATAATTCCAAAATGACCAGGAAACAATTAAGGCACCTATTAATGGACTAGACGCCCTATCGTATAAAAAAGCTTTTATTGATTTTATTATTTCTTCCATACATCCCCCTAGACTAATATAAAATTATACTGTAATTAGAAAATGTTTTTTTGCAATGCACATTGATTATTAAAATTCTGCATTTATATTATTAATATTTTCTTCCCACAGCTACTGCAAAATTTTCTGTATTCTAACTTTTTCAAATAAATTAAACCCTCTTTAGAATGATTAAAATTATTTTATATTATATTTGTATTAAAAAGTAGTTATCTTGATATAATTTTTTATTGAACTTTTTTTGCACCATTTTTGTACCTATTTTCTTCAAGAAGTTTTCAATGTGATTTTATGTTATATAAATACTTTGTTTATAGAAGTCCGTATTTATCGATGTTTCTATTGAAATATGTATGAAAAATTAACGCTTTGGGGCATTCATTTTGTAAACATATGCAAGAACTTCTGCTACAGCTGCAAATAACTCGCTTGGTATCGGCTTGTCTAACTCTACTTGAGCATACAAACTTCTTGCTAGTGGAGGGTTTTGAACTATATGCACACCGTTTTCTCTAGCAATTTTTTTAATCTGCAACGCTATATTATCCATACCTTTTGCCACGACAATAGGCGCATGTGACTTCTGCTCATCATACTTTATGGCAACTGCATAGTGAGTCGGGTTTGTTATGACAACATCTGCATTAGGGACTTCCGACATCATTCTTTTTTTTGAAGCCTGCATCTGTATCTGACGAATCTTTGCTTTAATCAAAGGATCTCCGTCCATATTTTTCATCTCATCCTTAACCTCTTGTTTACTCATCTTTAGCCCGTCAAAGTACTGTTTTCGTACAATTACGATATCTATTATTGCAAAAACAAAAATAATCAAAAGCATGACAAATGCAATAACTATGGCTTTATCTTTAAGCCATATCATCTGATCTCCCAATCCAAAAAGAGCTACGGTAGGAAGCTCAACTATAAAAAGAAAGAAAAAAACAAAACCTACGCCTAGTGTTGTGAAGGATTTAAAGGTTATCTTGATGCCTTCAATAATTTTTTTTACTGAAAAGAGATTCTTTGTCCCTTTTATAGGGTCTATCTTTTTTAAATCCGGCATAATAGCTTTTGTTGTAAAAAGAAATCCAAATTGAGCAAATGCCGCTGCAACACCTGTAATAGCAACTGCAATCGTAAGAGGCATAACGATAAGAAGAAACTCTCTAATTGTTATAATTGCAATATCAATCATTAAAGCTCTATCAAGAGGTGTTCCTAATAGCGAAAAATAATATTTTGAGAGATAGAGCATATGCGCACTCATGTATGGAAAAAGAAGCAAAAGGGCTAAAATAGCAATAAAAAGTGTCATAACCCCGGAAGCATCTTGAGATTTCGGGACATTCCCCTCTTTTCTGGCGTCCTCTATCTTTTTGGACGTGGGTTCTTCGGTTTTTTCCTGATCATCAGCCATTAATGTCTCCTAGAAGAGCGCACAAAATCTTGAAAAAGATTTTACTTTAGTAGCCACAGCGGCTTTAGCGTAGAAAAAGAGACGAGTTTCTTTTTCGTTTAAAATGATATACTCTTCGGTTTTTTCCTGATCATCAGCCATTAATATCTCCTAGAAGAGCGCACAAAATCTTGCTATATTTTCAATCTATTTTCATAGAGAGATCAATCCAGTTTGCTTGATGAATCAAGGAGCCGCTACTTATTGCATCAATCCCTGTTTTAGCATAACTCTCTATTGTCTCAAAAGATATGTTTCCACTAGCTTCAAGCTGTACATGTGAAAAGTTCTCATCTCTATATTTTACAACTTCACTAACCTCTTTTGGAGTCATGTTATCACACATAACAATGTCAGCTCCAGCTTCAAAAGCCTCTTTTGCCGTCTCAAATGTTTCGGCTTCTACTTCAATTTTTGCAGTAAAGGGTATCTTTTTTCTTGCTTTTTTTATATATGAGCTTAAATCATCAATAGTCTTAAGATGCGTATCTTTAATCATCAATGAGTCATCCAAACCCATACGGTGATTTACTGCTCCACCGCAACGTGTGGCATACTTTTCAAAAATCCTAAGTAGTGGTCTTGTCTTTCTTGTGTCTAAGAGTTTGACTCCATACGGCTCTACAATATCAACATACTTTTTAGTCAAAGTAGCAATTGAGCTTGCATGAAGAAGCATATTTAAAAGAGTTCTCTCTATCTTTAGTAGTGTATGTGAGCTTCCACTAATATTTGCTAAAACATCACCCTCTGTAAAACTCTCTGAGTCATGAACATTCCAGCTTATCTCAAAATCCTCAAGTTTTGCCAATATATTTATATACTCAACTCCCGCTACTACGCCATTACTTTTAGCGATAATTCTCGCCGTTGAAGCTACACTAGGCTCAACTAGCGCATAGAGATCTCCTCGACCCACATCTTGGTATAGTGCAGCTTTTACAAACTCCTCCATTATAGTGCCAACATTCTCTCTAGGGCTATTTTTGCCCATTTTTGAGTCTCTTCATCTACATGTATCTCATTTAGCGGTGCGCCTTCATCAATAGATTTTAGTATGTCATAGAGATCTTGAAGGGTTGTCTCATTCATAGTCGGGCACTCCGGCTTTGTCGAAGATAGAACATAGGTATTTTTTTTGCGCAGACGGTTTACTAGGTTAAACTCGGTTCCAACTGCTACTTTTTGCTCCTCCGGCAACTCTTTTATATATTTTATAATTTGTGAAGTCGAACCCACAAAGTCTGCTGCACTGCAAATTGCAGGATCGCATTCAGGATGAACGACTATCAAAATACCTGGATATTTTTTACGATAAAAGTTAATATCATCTACACCAAACAGCTGATGAACAGAGCAAAAACCGTTAAAACAGATAATATCCGCATCTGCTAAATTTGTACCGTCGCCGATAACACAAGATTTTAGCCCCATCTGATTTGCTATGTTCTGACCCAAACATCTATCCGGAACAAAGAGTATCTTTTTTCCCTCTTCAAGAGCCTTTGTTATGATTTTTTTCGCATTTGAGCTTGTGCATACCATGCCACCCATCTTTGCAACTTTAGCCTTCACTTCTGCATTGGAGTTAATATATGTGATTGGTAAAATATTTTCACTCTTTATCCCCGCTTCATTAAGAGCTTTTACCGATTTATCAAACTGCATGCCGTCAATCATGGTAGCCATAGCGCAACACGCTGCTTTTGGCATAACAACTCTCTTATTCGGCGATAAAACTTTAACACTCTGCCCCATAAATCCTACGCCGCAAAATACAACATAGTCTGATTTATCCTCTTTTGTTTTAATTGCAAGTTCAAGAGAGTCCCCCGTAATATCGCCCATCTCAAAAACTTCATCTCTCTGATAAAAATGTGCAACAACCGTTACGCTTAACTTCTTTTTATATTCATTTATTTTTTCTTTCAATTCTTCGTTTGTAAGTTTCAAAAAAAATCCTCTTTTTTAATGACGTTATTGTATCAAAAAAAAAATAATTAAAATTTTTATATCTCTATAATTATATATGAAGTACAATTGCGTAAATATCTTACTTAAGGTTTTGAATGGATTTTTTATTTAATACTAATGCTCAATTTTTTATTGCAGCCTATTTAGTAGGGGGGATTCCATTTGGTCTACTTCTGGCTAAAAAATTTGCAGGTGTTGACATAAAAACTAGCGGCTCCGGAAGTATAGGCGCTACAAATGTTTTAAGAGTCGTAAAAGAGAGCAATCCCCTTTTAGCAAAAAAACTCGGTATAGCAACACTCGCACTTGATGCCCTAAAGGGTGTTTTAGTTCTTCTTGTAGCCTATATTACAGGAGTTAGCGAAGCGACACTCTGGGGAATTGCAGTAATGGCGGTCATTGGACACTGCTTCTCCCCATATCTTGGCTTTGAAGGAGGCAAAGGTGTTGCAACCGGTATGGGAGTCATGATGTTTATGCTTCCTCTTGAGACAATAATAGCACTTGCTGTTTGGGCACTTGGAGCAAAAGTTATAAAAATTTCATCTCTCTCTTCACTTACTGCACTTGCTGCACTGATAATTGCCAGCTTTATCATTCATCCAGATATGGCTCACTCTCCGGTTCTAATAATCGGTTTTATACTTTTTTATAAACATATACCAAACATTATTCGTCTTTTTAAGGGCGAAGAAAAAAGAGTAGTATGACGATTCATATTGAAGATTTAAAATTTCAATGCATTATTGGAATTTTAGACTTTGAGAGAATAAAACCTCAAGATGTCATTGTAAATGCCGCTATTGTTTATGACGATAAAAATGGATTCATAAACTATGCAGATATTGCTCAAATTATAGAAAAAACAATGCTAGAAAATGAATTTTTTCTTATAGAAGATGCTTTAAAAGAGATAAATTTAAAGTTAATTAAAGAATATAAAGCGATAAAAAGCATAGATTTAAAAGTAACAAAACCATCAATTTTACCCCACTGCAAGGTAAGTGTAAGCAATCATTACAAAACTCAATCTTAATTATAAGTTAAAGATTTATTAAAAAAAATTAAAAACTACTTTAATTTAACCTAAAATTATGATATCATTCCGCCAAAATATTCACAAATAGGACAAAATTTATGCGCATTCTTATTATAGAAGATGAAGTCACACTGAACAAAATGCTTGCAGAGGGACTAAAGGAGTTTGGTTACCAAAGTGATGTTGTTGAGACTCTCAAAGACGGTGAGTACTATCTTGATATTCGCAACTATGACCTAGTCTTGATGGACTGGATGCTTCCTGATGGAAATAGCATTGATATTATTGGCGACATTAAAGCTAAAACACCAAAAACAGTTGTAGTAGTTTTATCTGCAAGAGATGACAACGAAAGCGAGATAGAGGCTCTTAGAAGCGGTGCTGACGACTACATCAGAAAGCCTTTTGATTTTGATGTTCTTGTTGCTCGCCTAGATGCTCGTCTTCGTTTTGGCGGCAGCAATATTATTGAGATTGAAGATCTTACTATCAATCCTGAAGAGGAAAAAATAACCTATAGAGAGACCGATATAGAGTTAAAAGGTAAGCCTTTTGAAGTTCTTACGCATTTAGCTCGTCATCGTGACCAAATTGTCTCTAAAGAGCAACTGCTTGACGCTATCTGGGAAGAGCCGGAGCTTGTTACTCCAAATGTTATTGAAGTTGCAATTAATCAAATTAGACAAAAAATGGACAAACCTTTAAATATTACTACAATAGAGACTGTTCGCCGTCGCGGCTACCGTTTCTGTTTTCCAAAAGAGATAAATTAACTATTATGTGAAAAGAGTTATCTCTTTTCGCTGTAGCAAAGCTCTCTTAGAAAACTCTCCATGCAATAGATTACAAATTTATATTTTAAAACCTAAATTAGGTTACAATTACAAACTTTAATTAAGTAATAGGTAAAAAATGTTCTCACAAAGAAGTATAAGACAAAGCTTTTTAATTCAGCTTATAATTTCCTCCGTTTCACTTATACTTATCTTCTCCTCAATCTTATATTTCTACATTGAGAGCTCAATTCTTGAAGAGAGACATAAAGAGCTTCTTGTATACGCAAATAACATCTCAAGCAATCAATCCATCTATGGCTCGGAAGTTCCCGCACCAGAAACCTATCTTGGGTTAAGTATTGAAATTATATATCTTAAACAGTCTCTTTTAGATATTGATTTTTTTGAAACTACAAAAGATAATAAATCTTATATTGTTCTCATGCACCCATTTAATTTAGATGAGCTTAGTTACATAAAAATAACAAAAGATATAACACCCACTAGAACTCTGATTGACAAAATTCTTAACTATATCTTTATTATAAACATAGCCGGTTTTTTACTTGTTGTCATTTATGCAATTGCCCTTTCTAAGATGCTCGTTACGCCTGTAAAAACTCTTAGCAACAAACTCTCTAACATGAATGAGTATCTTATGCGCCCGATAAAGACAGAGGAGCTTCCTGAAGAGTTTGAGCCACTTGGAGCTACTATTAATCATCTTATCTCAAGAATACAAAATTTTGTAAAGTATCAAAAAGAGCTCTTTATTGGAACCGCACATGAGCTAAAAACACCGCTTGCAGTTATAAAGCTTAAAAATCAGGTAACGCTTATCAAAAAACGCTCTGCTGAAGAGTATATAGATGCAATAAAAGTTACAAACAAAACTGTAGATGAGATGAATATAATCGTCTCAAACATACTAAACATTGGTCGTCAAGAGGGAATGCAGCTTGAAAAGCCTCAAGAGGTTGATGTTATCGAAGTTTTGAAACAAAAAGCAGATGATTTTAAACTTTTAGCTTCAAACGAAGGTAAAACTCTATATATGAACTTTGAGCCTGATGGCTTTATGGCAATACTTCAAGTTGGACTTTTAAATCAGATAGTGCAAAACTTTCTTCAAAATGCTCTAAAGTTTACTCCAAAAGACAAAAATGTAATCCTGAGAAGCTCCCTGAACAGTTTTGGTCTTTTAATTGAAGTTATAGATGAGGGGTGCGGAATAGATGAGAGTTCAGACTTCTTTGCTCCATTTAAGAGAGAGGGGAACAAATCCGGTGTTGGGCTTGGTCTATTTTTAGCAAAGAGTGCTGCTGATGCACTTGGTGCAAAGATAAGCATAAAAAACAGAACAGATGGCATTTCAGGCACAATCGCAACGCTAAATCTAAACTCAAAGCTCTCATGTATACTCCCGTAAATTTGGTAAAAACCGACAACTATTCTAAAGCTGACTAGAGTTTATAAATATCGTATATTTGTACTTAAGTAAACATTTAACTCTTTTCTGATATAAATCGGGCACATAAAAATATATTATTTTAATATATTTAAATTTGGATTATAACTATAAGGTATTTTAATGGCTTTGATAATAAATGATGAGTGTATTGCGTGTGATGCGTGTCGTGAAGAGTGTCCTACCGTAGCTATTGAAGAGGGAGACCCGATCTACTTCATCGATCCAGATCGTTGTACTGAATGTGTTAGTGTTTATGATGAGCCGGCATGTATATCCGTCTGTCCTGTTGATTGTATTATCCCCGATAAAGACAATGTAGAATCTATTGCAGAGCTTCAGTTCAAATATAAAAATATTTTAGCAGAAGAGTAGAGGTTTGGCAAAAAGAGTAGCGGTCATAGACATAGGTTCTAACTCTGTTAGAATGGTAGTTTATGAGAAAACTTCTCGATTTGCATTTCACATACTTCATGAAGCAAAAAGCAGAGTAAGAATCTCTGAAAACGCCTACCAAAATGGCGGAAATCTTCAAGAAATTCCAATGCAAAGAGCCTTTGATGCTCTTAGGGATTTTCTCACTATTGTCTCATCTTTTAAAGCAAGAAAAACACTCTGTGTTGCAACTTCTGCTCTTAGAGACGCTCCAAATCAAAAAGAGTTTATAAATAGAGTCAGAAATAGTCTTGGCTTGAGCATAAAAGTTATAGATGGGCAAAGAGAAGCCTACCTTGGAGCTGTTGCATGTTCAAACCTACTGCCGCCGCAACAAAATGCCATAAGCGTAGATATCGGCGGTGGTTCAACAGAATTTTCATTTATTAACAGACATGATATAAGCTCAAACATCTCAATAAATCTTGGCACTGTTAGACTCAAAGAGCTTTTTTTCGACAATAATTATATTGAGGGCGCGAAAGATTATATTGACTCACAACTGCTTCAGCTTGATAATATTAATGTCTCAACGGTTATTGGGATTGGCGGAACATTTAGAGCAATATCAAATGCCTTATTGAATAAAAATGCCTACCCAATTGATAAGCTTCATGCTTATGAGCCAAACTATGATGAGTTTCAAATGCTTCTGATAGAAATTATAAAATCTACCGAGGATGAACTAAACAATCTAGGAATTAAAAGCAGTAGATTTGATGTAATAAAACCCGGTGCACTTATACTTCTTAGAATATTTGAAAAATTTAAAATCAGCAAGCTTATTACAAGCGGTGTCGGTGTTAGAGAAGGTGTTTTTTTAACAGACTTGCTTAGAAATTCAAAAGATAGATTTCCTATAAACTACAACACTTCTCTTAGATATATATTAGATGCGCATGTTGACAATCAAACTTATGCAAATCAGCTCTGCAAAGTCTCAAAAACGCTATTTGATTTAACATATGAAGAGCTAAAGATTGAAAAAAAATATCGCTACGAACTAGCAATAGCCGCTAAACTTTGCATGAGCGGAAGCAATATCCACTACTACTCTTATAATAAAAACAGTTACAACCTCATAAAAGAGGCTTTAGAGTTTGGTTTCACTCATGAGCAGATAATTTTAATTGCAACTCTAGCAAAATTTACAAAAAGAAAACTTCCATCATCTTCTCATGTTGATAAATTCAAAGATCTGCTTCCCGATACAAATCAACTAGAGTCCTTAAGCTACCTTCTCTCTTTAGCCGTTGCCCTTTTGAGCCATTACCCTAGAAATATTGACTTTACTCTTAGTTTTGAGAAACAAGAGCTAAAAGTAGAGTCTAAAAATAGTCTATATTTAGCAAAAGAGAGTGTTAAAAAGCTAGAGATGGTGAGAGAAAAAAGCATAGATATCTTATTTCTCTAAAATCTCTGCCCCATTGTAAACTCAAATGTAGATGTTTTATCACCCTCTTCTTCTCCAAGAGGTTTTGAGAACATTAGCTGAATAGGTCCAACCGGAGAGAACCACTCAAGCCCTGCACCGAATCCGCCTCGATTAAGATCTTTTACTAGATAATCACTTCTACTATCTTCAGTTGTTCCTATATAGCCCCAATCAAGATATGTAACTAAACGCATTTTAGCCTTTGGAACAAGTGGAAAACTAAGTTCAAAACTGTTTGATGCGGTAAACTCACCACCGACACGTCTAACGCCGTCATCTTCATCTAAATCTTCTATAGTTGGCGATAGAGAGTATGACTCATACCCTCTAACACTTCCGATACCGCCCATGTAAAATCTCTCTGCTGTTGGAAGGTAACCTGTCTCTTTGACATAGTATAGCCTTGCCTTGTATCTTGCTATAACATCAAATCCAAACCACTCCTCAAGCCCTTTATAGGTTGAGAAGTTTGTTCTACTCTTAACAAACTCGGCATCTCCGCCAATTCCACTTTGCTCAATACTTTGAGAAAGCATAAAACCTTTTCTTGGAAGATAGAAATCATCTGTATTATCAAACTTTGCACTAACCGTAACTGAACTTTTTGAGTAATCTTCAAAGTAAAAAGTATCTAGTGTGGTATCTGTCTCATCAAACTCATAACTATTTTGTGAAAATCCATACCCTATATGTCCGCTAATATATCTTGTAAATCTATGTCCTACTCCTACAATAAAACCATCAGAGAGTACAGTATAATCTTCATACTCGTAATCTGAAGTATAAAGAGAGAAGTTACCGCTAAAATCACTATCGTTTAGTCTCGGGTTAGTTAAGCTAAAAGAGTAGCTTGAAGTAAGTGAAGAGCGTTCTGCTTTGACTCCCACATTTATTCCTGAGCCCCAAACATTTCTATCATCGACTGCGACGCTTACAAGAAGACCACCGTAACTTCCATATCCACCACCTAATTGAATATTACCGGTAGGCGCCTCTTTTACCTTAACAACCAAATCCATAGTCTTACTATCGACTCTTTTTTCTTCAATAGTGTTTCCATCAAAAAAACCAAGTCTTCCAAGCGCATTCCTTGAATCTGAGAGATCTGTCAATGAATACATATCCCCCGGTCCAAGATATAGCTCTCTTCTTATGATTCTATCTAGCGTTCTACTGTTTCCTGCGATAACGACATTTCTTATCTTTACTTTATCTCCAGGCATAATTTTAAAAACGACTTCAACCTCTTTTTTATCTTTATCTTTTTTTAAATCAGGTACTACCTGAACAAAAGCGTAACTCAAATCTGCAATAAGAGTCTTAATCCTTTGAGAATCATCACGAAAAGTCTGAACATTAAAAGGTTTGCCGACCTCTAGTTTTATAAGCTCTCTTATCTTCTCATCTTCAATTACATTCTTTTGCTGATCTATTGTAATAGCGCTGATGTAGTAAACTTCGCCCTCTTTTATCTGGTAGCTTATATCTGCCGTATAGTTATCAAAGTTTACTTTTGCAAACGGCTCTTTTATATCAATATCCAAGTAACCGTGCTGCATATACAAATCACGTATCCGTAGAGGGTCATAAGCTAGCTCGTTTACTTTCATCTTCCCGTCGTTTCTCCCCCAAAACCAGCCCATAAACTCTCTCTCTTTATTTGCTATCATAGAGTCGAAATCATCGCTATCCAAGCCTGAAACTCCACTGTATGCCAACTCTTCTATAATAATCTCTTCACCTTCATTTACTAAAAATGTTATCTTGTAGCTTCCATTGTCCAGAAGCTCTTTTTGAATCTCAACAACGCTGTCAATTTTGCCCTCTTGACTTATCGCTTCTATAATTCTTTTTTTTGCGGCTTCTATTTTTTTCTCATCATAAAGTGCACCGACTTTTATCTGGATAATACTCTCTTTTATCCCTGCATCATTCTCTTTCCAACCCTTAAGCTCTATTTTTGAAATTAGAGGCTTCTCTTTAAAGTGAAATGTTAAGACACCATCTTTTAAAGTAACCCATATATCTTCAAAGTAGCCCTGCTTAAAGTAAGCCTTAATTGACTCATCAAGAACTTTATCATCAATAGTATCACCCACATCAAAATTAAGCATTCTCAATGCTACCGACTCTGACATGTTGACCATGCCCTCATATTTAATAGAATTTATTGTGTATGCGAAGGAGTTTACTGCTAGAAGGATGAATAACACTGCTAAAAATTTTCTCATTGAGTTCCCATGATTATAAAATAAGAGGTGATTTTACCTTTTATGAGGTTAATGTTAAGTAAATCTTGTATAATTTTAAAAATTAAAACAAAGTAATGTAATGAAAGTAGCGATAGTAGGACTAGGACTTATGGGTGGCTCGCTTGCCATAAGTCTAAAAAACCTTGATTTTATAAGCACGGTTGTCGGGAGTGACCACAACAATACTCACTGCCAAGAGGCTTTAAAACTTGGTTTAGTTGATAAAATAGTAGAGTTTGAAGAAATAAAAAACTATGATGTGATTTTTTTAGCTATTCCTGTTGATGGCATAATCTCTGCGCTTTATAATTTAACTGATATAGAAAAAAATACAACAATTATAGACCTTGGAAGTACAAAAGCAAAGATAATTGCCTCTATACCGCCAAGCATAAGAGAAAATTTTGTAGCAGCTCATCCTATGACGGGAACTGAGAACTTTGGACCTCTAGCAGCAATTAAGGATCTTTATCTGGATAAAGCAGTAGTTTTATGTGAGCTTGAGGGCAGCGGGAAGGCTCAAGCCGATACTGCAAAAAAGATATTTAAAGCTTTAGGTATGAAGAGATACTTTATGTCTGCATGTGAGCATGACCGTCATGCAGCTTTTATATCTCATATGCCTCATGCTATCTCCTACTCTCTTGCAAACACCGTTATGAATCAAGAAAACAAAGAAAACATTCTGGCTCTCGCTGCAGGTGGTTTTCGCTCTATGAGTCGTTTGGCAAAGAGTTCTGCAAATATGTGGGAAGATATTTTTAGACAAAACAGAGAAAATCTACTCGAAGCAATAGATCTTTTTGAAAATGAACTAAGCATTCTAAAGAAGCATATAGAGGATGAAGAGTGGGAGAAAGTTCATAAAAACATAGAAGCCGGAAATAGACTTCACGATATTTTGGATTAACTTATCTCATATCTCTTTAGAGTATTTTTTAAAACTTTTTTATCTATCTCTATCTTCTCGCCATGGTAGATGTTTTTCTCCAATGCTTCAACTATCTTAGCTACATCTTTATCCTCTCTAAAAGGAAGAAGTTTAACAAGAAGCACTCTTGGCTCCTTTATTGTGCCGCTTTTAGGCTTTTTTGTTATTGAGAGTGGCTTAAAGAGCATCAACAGCGCACCAAGTATCAAACCTCCTATAAAAACCAATACTAAAGTGAAATTGTCATGCTCCGATTTTTGCGTTAAAGCGACTTTTTGCATAGGCTCGGGCTCTTTTTTAACTTTGAGCTTCTCTTTTGCTTTCTCATTTAGCACATCTATCTCTATCTCTTTTGTAAAAATCTCTTTTATCTCTTTTGTTTTTAAATCAAAATACTTTAGTGAAAAAGATGGGATAATAAAATCTCTCTCAGCTACAAAAACTAGCTTTTGGGTAAGTTTTTTGCCCTCTATGGCAATTTTCTCATCAAATACTGCCACATCTTCCATATCAGGCTTAAAACTTTTTATATCTTCAAGATTTCCATCTCCCTCTATGCTTATAGTGACATTTATAGCTTCGTTTGCCTTAATGCTCCTCTTATCAACAATAGCGCTTATCTTAAAATCTCCGACCAAATTAACACCTGATGGAAGCGGTTTTACGTTAAAAGCAAGCTCATTTGAGAAGTATGTCTTCCATTTTATAGTAGGAATCCAATCCCCCCAACTACTCGCTCTTGAGCCACGTGAAGCTATTCTCATCTGGGCTTTTGGAATTTTTAGCTCGCCTGCTCTTTGCGGTGCTAATGTATAGACTATCTCGGTAATTGTATATTTTGACTCCTGATACCGTTTTGGCTGCGACTCACTTTTAACCCAAAATCCTTTTAACTCAGGCGGAGTAAACTCACTATCAACCGCTTCTGCATCACTTCTTTGTTTAAAAGTTAGCGTTAAGTCAAATGATTCGCCTACATATAGCTCATCTTTACTGCTTTTGAGCTCTAAAACGAAATCCAAATCTTTAGCACCGCTTAGAGGGACAACTTTTACTTCTACCGCATTACTTGACTCTATTTTGCCATCTATCTCAACCTCAACAGGGTTGATAACACAGCTTTTTTGCGGAACAAATTTATAGCTTAGTATGTAGTTTTTATTAATCGCACCGTTTGTTATCTGCATGCTAGTTTGAGAACTAGTAGAGATTACATCGCTGTCACACAATTTGCGTATGTTGGGTCTTGTAATATCTTCGCCTGATATACTAAGCGAGTATGTAACCATCTCGCCTAACTCCACCTCTTTAGGAGTTGCAGTAGCTATAACTCCGGCATGCGCCACACTATACAATAGTAATAATATAGATACCGGTTTAGTAATTGTTCTCATCTTTTGCCTTTATATCCTACCATGGTTTCTCATCCTGATTTTTAGTAGTACCCTCTTCTTCGTTTAACTTGTAGAGATATGTAGAGCTATCACCGCTTAACTCTTTTAACCACTTCATCTGCTCCTCATCGCTCATAATATCTTTTTGCTCTACCTGTGCAGAAGAGCTGTTTTCATCTTTTTTCTGTTTCTCGTCATTATCAGATTTTTCATCTTTAGACTCTTTTTTATCCGGCTCTTTTCTCGCCTCTTTTGAGTCATCTTTTTTATCAGACTCCTCCCTTTTTTCAGACTCCTCTTCTTTCTCCTCTTTCTCATCCCCTTTGTCAGAGCCTTCACTTTTATCTTCTTTTTTGCTCTTATCCTTATCACTTGGCTCTTTATCTTCTTGATTTTCTTGCTCACTATCTTTTGAGTCTCTCTCCTGCTCTTTTAAAAGCTTCTCTACCTCTTGCATATTATCTCTAGTATCTTTATCTTCAAAAATCTCCAAAGAGCTCTTATACGCCTCTAGTGCTTGTTGTAAATCGCCATCTTTTGCATAGGCATTTCCAAGATTAGAGAAGTTTTTTGCTCTTAGCTCCTCTTCTTTGAAGGTCGCTTTTTTATATAACTCTATCGCTTCTTTATATTTTTTATCTTTATAGTATGCGTTAGCGGCATTATAGTAACTTCGCTCATTTGATGAACTTTGTGCATGCTCTTCGTAGAGTTTTGCGGCTTTTTCATACTCGCCGCTCTCATACGCCTCTTTTGCTTTTTTCAAATCCATAAAGTCTAAAACTCCTGCCTCAAGGTGCTGTGAGCTAAAAAGAAAAAATGAGAGCATAAACACAGAGGCTATGTTTTTACTCCTGCTAAGCGAACTCGTAGCAATCAACAAAATAAGAAGTGCCATGCCAAGAGGATAATAAAAGAGCGGTGTATGTCTTTGAATCTCCTCACTTTTTAACTCCTTCTCTTGGCTTACGCTCATTATCTCTTGAAACATTCTCTTAATATCATCGGATGATGTAGTGCTTTGTATATAAACTCCACCTGTTTTTGTTGCCAAATCCGCAATCTTCTCATTTAGTTGTGAGATAATTACCTCGCCGTTATGCTTTATAAGAGTTCCGTCTTGAAGCTTTATAGGTGAGCCTTTTTTTGTTGCAATACCTAGAACAAAAACAACAATATTGTGCTTCTTTGCCAGCTCTATCTCTTTGCTAAAGTCACTCTTGTCTCCACCATCGCTTAAAATAAGAAGATATTTTTTCCCGCTGCTTTTATCTGTCTTACCGAAAACTTCCAAAACAGATAAAAAGTCGGTTCCTTTCTCTGTTATTGAAGATGTATTAAGCTGACGAAGCAAAAATGCCACCGCATTAGTGTCAAAACTAAGAGGAGAGAGAAGATATGAGTTTTTCGCAAATGCAATTATACCTATGCGCTCATTCAAGCTCTCGCCCAAGAGTCTCAGGAGCTTCTGCTTTGATGCTTCAAGCCTGTTTGGATATATATCTGTTGCTAACATGGAGTCGGAGATATCGATGGCAACCATAATGTCCGCACTCTTTGCTTTTACCTCTACCAAGCCATCTTTTATGGCAGGCTGGGCAAGTGCGACTATCATAAAAAAGCCCATAAGTAAAAAGAGAATATTTCTTCTCTTTAGCGTAAGTCTATTTTTTCCGACGCGAAGCCTATCCATAACCTCTTTGCTGAAAAAATCTGCATGCGCCTCCTTTTGTGTAAGTAGTAGAGCAAAGAGGAGAAATAGCGGCGGCAGCATATAGTAAAGAAACTCAGGGTGCAAAAAAGTCATGCATATCCCCTTTTGTTTCTAAGGTATATATACAACATCAAAGATATAAGAGCTATAAAAAGAGGGAAGTGGTAATAGTAGTTAACATGAGTAAAACTCTCCCCTCTTATCTCTGATTTTTCAAGTTTATCTATCCTCTTATAGACCTCTTTTAGCTCATTTGCATTTGAAGCGCTAAATGCGACTCCACCGCTCTTCTCTGCAATCTCTATAAGAACATCTCTGTTGTATTCATGCGGCATTCCTATACCGATTGGATAGACTTTGACACCCTCTTTTTTTGCCATCTCGATTGCTACATCAAGAGGGATCTTATCTATCTCCTTTGTACTGTAACCGTCAGTTAGTAAAATTGCAATCTTTGTCTTTGAATCGCTCATCTGTAAAAGATTTACACCCTGCGCCAAGGATGTGTTGAGTGCCGTATATTTTCCTGCCATTCCTATATATAACTGCGAGAGAATTTTATTTAAAATATCCGCATCATAAGTCGGCGGGGAAGCGATAAAAGAGAACGCTCCAAATACGACTAGTCCGATATTGTCATTTTTTCTCTCTTTTATAAACTCACCTACAATCTCTTTTACAACGTCAAACCTTGTAAGGTAGTGGTTTTGAACGTCAAACCCCTCAGCCTTCATAGACTCTGAGGCATCTAAAATAAGAGCTATCTCATACCCCTCTTTTGGTTCAAGTTCATAAGGCTCATCCTTTACCGGCGACATGAGGGCTATTATCATCATGACAATCCCTAGCCATTTTAGAAAAAATAGTGTTTTTGATGCCGAGACACTGCTCTTTAAAAATCCAGAAGTGTTAGGAAAATAGATAGATGGAAGCTTCATCTTGCAAAATATTGCGCAAAGAATGAAAATGATAATTAGAAGTGATATTTTTGGAAATTCAAAATAGATTCCATCAAACATCAATCATCTCCTTATAAAGTTCTATATAGCCCAAAACCTCCTTACTTAATGTAGAGACCTCTTTTTTATACTTATACTCCTCTAGTCGGTTTGTTAGATTTTCATACATCTCATGATGCCTTGGGCTGTCATCTTTAAATGTCGCACCAAGCATAGTAATGGCATATGCACTCTCTTTTGCATTGCTTAAATCAAGCGAGGACAAAAGCCTGAAGTGCTCTTTGCGTTGATTAAAAGCGTTTCGTTTTTCAAACCACTTATAGATAAGGTAAACTATCCCCGCAATCAAAAGCGCCCCAAGAAAAGCTATCCCTAAAAAATAGTAAAACGAATACTCATTAACCTCAACTATGGGCTTAATATCATGTAGAGGAATATCGTAACTCTGCTCTTTTACCATCTATCTTCCCTCAAAGAGTCTGCGAAGCTCTACGCTTGCAATGGAGTCTGTGTATATTTTTGTAAATCTTATGCCATCACGTCTTAGCACATCAAATAGTCTGTGGTCATGAGCGGCAACCCTCTGGCTGTAGGCTCTCACGCTTGAAGCGTTAAAGTCACCCTCTAACGCCGCGCCACTCTCTGGGTCGACAAGAGATGCAAAACCCATCACGGGCGGATTCTCTTCGAGGCGGTCTCTTACAATTACACTAAGCACCTCATGTTTTCTTGCTAAGAGTCTAAAGTCAGGTATCTCAAAGTAATCGCCTATTATTAAGATAAGTGATTTTCTCTTAAGCCTTTTAAAGAGCGTATCGGAGATAACTTTGAAATCAACTTTTTTATTTATAGCGTCAAACTCTAAAATCTCCTCTACGTTTTTATGGATTTGATGGAGCTTTTTGCTCGGTTTTGTGTGTGATACCATCTCCTCCGTAAAGATGTAAGAGCTTAGCAAGTCACCGTTTTTAAGAGTAGAAAATCCTAAAAGAGCCGCTATTTCGGCAATGCTCTCTTGTTTGAATTTTTTAGAGCCAAAGTGGACACTTCCGTTTAAAATAGAGACGACTACAACATTTAGCTCTCTCTCCTCACGAAATATCTTAATAAATGGTTTTTGCATCTTAGCGGTGATATTCCAGTCGATATGCCTAATATCATCTCCTGGCATATACTCTCTTAGCTCAATGAAGTCATACCCTTCTCCGTGAAAGATTGAGGGGTTGTTTCCGACCATTTCGCTAAAAACTTGGCGTCTGGCACGAACCAAGATTTTTTTTAGTTTGCTCATACTCTTATGCCAAACCTATGGAATTGCTACGGTTTGGAGTACTTTTTTTATAATCTCATCCGTTGTAATACCCTTAGCTTCTGCTTCATAAGTAAGAACAATACGGTGACGCATAAGCTCTTTTGCTATGTAAGCGACATCTACAGGCGTTACAAAATCCTTGCCTCTCATAAAAGCCATGGCTTTTACGGCTTTAAACATATCGATACTCACACGAGGGGATGCTCCAAACTGAATATAATCTTTTATATCATCGAGTCCATACTCACTTGGACTTCTAGTAGCATTTACAAGCTCTATCATGTACTCTTCGACTTGCGGATCTACATGTATATTTTTTACTGCTGTTTTTAACTCCTCTAAGTCATCAGGAGTTATTACACTTTTAATCTCTTGAAAATTGCCGCTTGAGATTCTTCTTGCAATCTCCAACTCCTCAGCTTTTGTGTTGTAGTCAACTACTAGCTTTAGCATAAATCTGTCAAGCTGAGCTTCAGGGAGTTGATAAACCCCCTCTTGCTCAACAGGATTTTGTGTAGCCATAACAAAAAACGGCGGCTCTAACTTAAATGTGGTATCGCCTAGAGTAACCTGCTTCTCCTGCATAACCTCAAGCAGTGCGGATTGAACTTTAGCGGGTGCACGATTTATCTCATCTGCTAAAAGAAGATTTGTAAATATCGGACCTTTTTTTATCTTAAAGCTGTTATTTTGCGGGTCATATATCTCGGCACCGAGTATATCTGATGGAAGCAGGTCGGGAGTAAATTGTGCACGTTTAAAGTTAAGTCCAAGACTTTTTGCAAGTGCATTTACGGTCGTAGTCTTTGCAAGTCCCGGAACACCCTCTATAAGGATGTGCCCCTCACATAAAAGTGCAATAAGAAGAGAGTCAATCATCTTCTCTTGTCCAACTACTACCTTAGAAACCTCTTTTTTAATCAACTCTATTTTAGAAATCATAAGCTCTTTGCCTTATTTATAAATTGTTCAAATTGTAGCAAAACGGCGTTAATGAAAAACAACTCACATCTACCATGCAACGGACTTATTACTGCCTCTCTTTGCAACTATTCGCTCATCCTCCCAATATGCAAGACCTGTCTTAATATCTGTAAGTGACATTTGAAAGTAGTACTCTACTCTTTGAGTCTTTTTGTCAACTCTAATATTTCTCTGAAGAATTTTGCCCGATAGACTCAAATCAGGTGCAACCATGCTCCCTTTACCGGCAACCGTTTTTTGATCAAACTCTACGTTACCTCTTAGCTCTTCTCTTGTCTTCATTGACATTTTATCTTCTGCACCGTCTATTCCAACAGCAGTCGTTACAACTACTTTACCGCTTTGAAGCAGTCCAACACGAATCTTCTTTACTAGCTGATCGGTATCTACATGCTGCATTGTATCATTGATGATACGTGATACAACAAGAACGTAACGAGTACCATCTTTTTTATCTACCGCGCCAGAAGCAAGCAGAGACTCTATCATATCAGTTGCTGCACCTTGAAAATCTCTATAATCAAGCGCCATGACCGCTTCACCTTTGTCATTATCTATATCTATGTTTGTAGTTTTTGTCTCACATCCGCTAAAGATAACTCCAAGAGTTAATAAAACTACTGTCCACTGTATTGTTCGTCGCATATTACTTCCTTATCTGATTTTATATATAGGCGAAACGTAGTCGCTTTTGTATTTGGGGATATTGCATTAATTTGAAACGGCTGATTTGCATAAGCAGGAGTCGTCTTCCACTTTGATAGCAAACTCTCAATTTTAAAACCATCTTTATCAAACCAGACAACCTGATACTCTAGGAGCATATAACTGTTTGATTTGTTCTCTCCACTAACTTGTGCCTGCATGAAACCGTCACTCTTTTTGCGCCCTTTGATATCTGTAACAACTATAGTGCTGCTTCCGCAACTGCTTATAACCTTAACTATCTCATCACTTGGCTCTACGGACTTACTACATCCGCTAAAGAGCAGAACCGCAAAGGCGATAAATCCTATAAATCTCATAAAAACTCCTTAAAATTCTATAACACTCACGCTCGGTTTTGAAGTCGCTGCGGGTATTTTAACATAAACTATAGAGTGCTTTGCCTCTTTGTCTATCTCTACATCTATGATGTGTGCTCCGGTTTTTAACTGAAGTTTATTGCTACTAGGTATTTTAACTCTTGTTACCTGAAAATCCTTTGGCAAACTCCTCCAACTCCTGATATCAGCACGATTTGTTAAGAGTTGAAACGCCGCTGTTGCCAAACCAAGATATGGATTATCATCTTTGGCCTCATACTGCATGTATGTCTTTAGTGCCGCAGATAATATAGCGCGAGTTAAAATATCATTATATGAATAATTAAACTCACTGATTATTACACTCTCCATGTCAGCAACAACAGATGTTTTTGCAAGAACTCTCCCCTCAGAGAGAAGTGTAATAGCGTCCGTTGCCCTTGAGCCACGTTTAAGTCTAGGTAGAGCAATACCTGTATATATAACTTTGTTTGATGCTAAAAAAATAGGTATGTTTACACTAAACTCTGTCTTTGCAGGACTTAATCCGTTCTCATAAATAACCCAGACATATCTCTCTTTTATAGCTCTACCCTCAAGTGCATACTCAACCATCTCAAAATCACTCTCTGCCGTTTTGTTCTGCGGAACCATTCCATGTACCTCTTTTAGAAGCGATGACGCTTTTGCGTAATCACCATCAATGATAAAAAAGAGTCCTGCTAAATAGGTGGTAAATGGATTTATAAACTCGGGATAAGCTTCAAACTGCTCAAGAGATGAGTAGTTTTGTGCAATAATACTTTTAACACTTGAGTTATTTAGAGTTTTATCAATGGGTTGTTTTTTTTCACTTTTTTTCTTTGCTATTGCATCTTTCTCTTTTGCAATCAACTCTGCATATGTCTCTTTTGCGCGGCGTTGACGATCAACAGCACGGTTTAGCTCAACACGTGCTTTTTCAAACTCCCCTAGAGCCATATAATCAATCGATTTATATGTATTTACCATGATGGACTCTGTGATAGAGGCTTGATAATCTCTTGCCGCATCATTGAGCATTACTCCAGTAAAATAATCACTTGTATTGGATGCCAAACTCTTTTCATGATGCTCTTTTATAATATCCTCTGCTTCATCAAGCATCTTAAGACTACTGCTATAATCTTTTGCAAAGAGGTAGCTATTTCCGGCTTGAAGTGTTGGAAGAAGATTTGAAACATCAACTCCGGATTTGCTGCTTTTATCTTTTATTGCCGTCTCTGCAGAGACTCTATATTCGCCGGCGACAAATTTTTTATGGCTTTGCTCATAGCTCGTAATATCAACTCCTATAGAGCTTGCAAGATTAGCCATACATCCACTAAAGAGCAGAGATGAAAAAACAAGAAGCGTTAAATATAAATTCTTAAACATATTAATTGCGTACCTCATCTTTGCCGACAATCCATACATAAAGCTCACAACTCTTTGGATCTAGCCATATATCCTTTTGCTCTGTGGGGGTTGATTTTGCTGCACTTTTTATAAGTGTTGAGGATTCAAACAGCTCTGTTTGGATATCCTCATTTACTATTTTTAGCAGTTCATGTTCGGACTCTATACGCATTTTTTGCTCTTTTAAAAAAGATGCTTTTGCCAGAGAGTATGCTACTCTTATCTGCTCCCTTAGAGTCATCCCCTCCTCTTTTTCAGCAATTCCTACCGAGCCTAATACTCCACCTTGATTTGGTCTAAAAAACCAAACGGGTTTACCTTGAAAAAGAGCACTTTTGGTGCTTATTGTCTCAAGAATCTCTTTTTGGTAACACCTACTCTTCATCAGCTCATCTTTTTCATATGGGCGAGCTAACAGTGCAGGAAGTGACTCTGTGCTCTGTTTTACACTAGAAGCTAAGCCCAATCTTCTTTCAATTTTCTCTTTTGGACTCTCCACTAAAATATAGAGCTTTTTTTGCGAATCAAAAAACGCGTCAACTTGCCGTACGTCACTCAAATAGACATCACTTAGCGCAACAATCTTATCACTAAAGCTGCTTGAAATTTCGCTGTTACTTACTCTTAGTTCGTTTTGCAGGGAGGAGGAGATATATGAGCGTATATTATGTGCTAGTTGACTTTTTGCACTATTTAGCGCTGCTGCTCTTTGCGTATAAACGCCCTGAAAATTAACCTTGCTTGTGCCTACCGCCTGAGTTAAGGAGTGGTTATTTACCCAGTACGGCAACTGCTCCGGCTCATCTGGCTTCACGGCAAGTGAGCATCCCGTTACAGAGTAGAGCAAAAAGAGTAAAAAAAAGCCATTTGCAAAACTTCTCATCTACTCTTCTCTATAGAGTGTTCCTTTTGCAACTTCTCTCTCCTGTTCATCAAACTGAGTAAAAAGTGATTGCGTATCATTTATTTTCTTTAAAACGACGAAGGCTCTATCTGTACATCTCTCATATCCATAGGTGAGTTTCTGCTGAAATTTAACCATTGTCGGAGTCTTCTCTTTAGTAATTAAATCCCCGCCACAATTTGAAGCAACATAGTTTATAGTAGCCTCTCCGGAGGAGGTTATCTTTATGATAACATCACTACTGCCACCGCCGCTTCTCATTATAAAACCACTCCAAAGCCCGTAAAAACTACGTTTGAGTCTCCCTATCTTCTCATCTGCATCATCTATGCTAAACTCTCTATCCTCTACTATTTTTGGTCTATTTTGTAAATCCTCATCTGTTGCATAAGCCTCAATACTCACGACTATATCACCGAAATTCTCGCCGTTAGAGAACTTTGGCTCTCCCTTTATGCGAACTACTCCGCCTGATTGCTCACGCACTACATCATCTAAGACTTTACCGTTAAACATTATAGTCTCGGAGATTAAGGTCTCCCCGTAAATCTCCTTTGCCGCTGCCTTCTTTGCCTCCTCAAGAGCTATCTCTTTGACTTGTAAAAACGTCATCTGCGGATATAACATCTGATTTATCGTAACGGTTTTTACTACTGTTTTACCTGCAAAAACAGAAGCTAAAAAAAATGTAGTAATTATAAAAAAATATTTCACTCAAAATCCCTGTTATTTACTTATCTAAGTAATTTTAGTTAAAAAAGAGTTAATCCAATATTAAGCTCTTAGCACCCTTTAGAGAAACAATTTTCTTTGCTTCAATATCAAAAACTATCTTCTCATACTTCTTTGAGTCTTTTAAGATTAAAATTATCATCAACTCATCGAGTGATTTTGCACTCTTTACTCTTTGCATAAACTCCTCATCACTATTTTTCTTCGGAGCTATCTTTTTAAACTCTACCTTTGCCATTAAAAATCCTGCGATAAAGACTAAGACATAGTAGAGGTAACTATAATCAAACTCAAACTCCTTCTTTGGCACATCATCTAAAAGTTCCTCCTTTGAGTACCCTTTTGCAACACTTACCTCACTATCTTTAAGCACTAAACTCTCTATCTTCTGCTCATGTAGATTAAAGTACTCTATATTAATCTGCGGGATTTTAAAATCTTTATCGCCTACAAATGCAAATTTTTGACTCCACTCTCCATGATAGCCGCCTTCAGTTAGAGTCTGATTTAAAACTACCTCTTCTGCAAAAACCCTAACACCATCTATGTTAAATTCAATAGGTTTTATGGCTTCAAAATTGCCGTCTCCTTTGATTGTTATCTGCATATGATAAGGCTCGTATGCCTTTACTTCAGGTCTGTTCTTCTTCTCTTGTATTGTAAAATTACCGACAATCTGTGTGTTTGTCTCCTTGATATCAACATTTAGAGTTTTTTGCCTAAATATCTCTTTTGTAAAATCCTCTTTTTGAACATTATCTCTACCAATTACAGTATTTTCTATAGACTCTTTGGTTGTTTTTTTCATGATAGCTTCAAAGTCAAACTCTATTTTTCCGGCTTCTTTGGCAAATGCTACAAACTCATAGCTGTTAACCCTTTTGCCTTCTACTATATGCTCACTCTGTCTTAAATTTTTAAGAGTATATTTTTCATACTCTCCGGCAGGATTAAACTCAATAGTATAAAGCTCCGATGCGTTAGTAAAACTACACACATACTTGAGATGTATAGCCTCTTGAACAAAAGCCTCTGTTTTGTTTGATGCCCCGCTCCATGTATATGTTGAAGCAAAAACCTCTACATGTAAAAGAGTAAAAATTGTTAAAAAAATTCTACCAAGGTCTCTTCTCATCTACACTCCTCTTGTTGATTAACTCATACTGTCTTGAACTTAGTTTTGCTTTGCCGCCATCTAGATTTATTCGGTTTTGAGATTTTGTCTTCTTGCCCTCATCATCCGCACCGCTACTAGCCGCTGCACTTACTTGCATATTTGAGCCACCACCCTCTTTTTGCTTCTTGCTCTGCTCTTTTTTGGCTAACGCCGATTTATCTTTGCTCTGCTGTTGTCCTGTGCTCATCTCTTTTTTCTCCCCGGCGTCGCGGATAAACTCTAGATTTTCATCCGCTTCTTTGGAGTACATGAGCGTTAAAGATTTTATATATGCTTCTCTTGCTTTTTCAAACTGCTGGAGTCTGACTAATGAGTTGCCTATATTATAGTAGATTATAGATTTAGTCTCAGCGTCACCTGACTTTACCATCTCAAAATTTTGAAGTGCACTTTCATACTTACCGCTTCTATAGAACTCTGTCGCTTTATTAAAAAACTCCATATTTTGGCTCGCACTCAAATGTACTCCAAAGAGAAGAAAAAATGCTACTACATATCTCTTTAGTGTGGTTACACTCACTAAAAAAGTGATAATAGCTAATGCCACAAAGTAGTAAAAGAGTTCAAGATTTCTCATAATAGTCGTTTTACTCTCTTTATCTTTGCTTCTTTGCGCATCAAGTGCCTCAAGCAAATCATCAAAATCTTTTGTATAAATTCCGCCCGTAGCATCTGATATCTCTTTACTTGCACTGTTTTGGCGACTTACGACTATATCTCCTAGTTCATCTTTTAACAGCTCGCCACTCTTAAGCCTTAGAGTTGAACCGCTTGCAGATGCCGTCATAAAAATATTTACAATCAAGGAGTTCTCTTTTGCAAAGATGCTCTCAGCCTCGTAACTAAGCTCATCTCCGCCATCGCTAAAGAGTACGACTGTGGCTGTTTTTGAGTTAGACATCTTTCGTGAGAGTTTAAGAGCCGACATGATAGAGCTTCCCTGCGTGATAATATAGTTCTCATCCAAAGAGCCAAAGAGATGAAGCAAAAGCTCCTTATCCTCGGTAAGAGGAGAGAGAACAACTGCATTGGTAGTAAACCCAAGAACACCGAAGCGACTCTGCTGCTGCGCCTCTACAAGCTTTTTGAGCATCTCTTTTGCATAGGATAATCTTGTAGGCTTTAAGTCACTTCCCTGCATCGAAAAAGAGAGGTCAACGCCGATTATAACGTCACTTAGTATCTGCTTTGACTCTATTGGTTCTTGCTCTATAACCGGTCTAGCAAGGGCTACGATAATAAAAAGTGATGTCAATATATAACCATATACGCTAACCCTAAACTCTCTTATATCCCTTTTTATAAACAGAGGTAAAAGCAGCAGCGTAAGCCAGAGATATTGCGGGTACAAAAGGCTCATTTTCTTACCTCTTTAAATAGTAAAAAAAGTAACAAAAAGAGTGCAAGAAGCAAGGGGGCAAAATAGTAATAATCCTTCAGAAGATACTCCCTGCTCTTTATCTTAGAAGACTCTAGCTCATCAATCTTCTCATAAATCTCTTGAAGCTCTTTTGCCGACTCAGCATAAAAAAACTCTCCGCCGCTCTCATGGGCTATCTTTTGCAAAAGTGCCTCATCCGCTTCGCCTCTGTTGCCCATGCCGATTGTATATATCTTTATCTGCTCATCTTTTGCAAGTTTTATGGCATCTTTTGGAGATATATCTCCGCTGTTGTGCTCCCCATCTGTTAAGAGTATAATTATCTTGCTTTTGGCACGTGAGTGTTTAAATGCACGCACTCCCATGGCTATGCCTTCGCCTATTGCCGTATTTTGCCCCGCCATTCCATGCGTTAAGTAGTTAAGCATCTCAACGACTATCTCTTTTTCATAAGTTATAGGAGAGGCTATAAAAGCAAAATCCCCATATAGGACAACTCCGACATTGTCGCTCTCTCTTTTTTGTATAAAATCAGCGGCAATAAGCTTCGTAAGCTCAAAACGAGAAAGCCTCTCGCCTTTGCTTATCTCATCTTGAGTATCAAAACCAGACGCATTCATCGAGCCACTGCCATCGATTGAGATAACAATATCTTTTCCGTGCCTATTTAGCGGATTTATCTTATCAATTACTATCGGAGAAGCAAGAGCCGTGCAAAGCAGTATAAATATAATAATCTTTATAAGCCGCTCAAGCTTTATAAAGCTCTTTTTTGCGGATAAAAAATGCAAATGAACAAAAAATATAGGTTTTATCTGCTCCCTACATCTATACATGCAGTATAAAATAGGAATTAACAGCAGGATAAAATATGCATATTCAAAGCTAAAATAATTCATTGATTGTATTCTAGCAAAAAATTTTCAAATTTAAACTCTTTTTTCTTGACATGCAAGTTCTATTTGCCTATAATTCGCGTCCACAAACAATAGGTTTGAGGTTAAAGATGTCTTGTTAGCTCAGCTGGTAGAGCACGTCACTTTTAATGATGTGGCCGATGGTTCGAATCCATCACAGGACACCATTTTTTTGTTTATTTGCACTTTTAGTTTTATGCTTCGCTCAAAACTTCGGCACAACTAAATCAAAAACCAACTAAAGAGTGGCCCCGTCGTCTAGCGGTCAGGATCCATGGTTTTCATCCATGTTACAGGAGTTCGATTCTCCTCGGGGTCACCACTTAAACATCTCTCTTTATAAACTCAATTAGCTTAACATTACAACAACTTATCTAGATATAATATCTTTAAAATATTAACGCTATAATCACGTTATAATAATAAAAATAACTCCACAAAGAATATATCTTAATGAACAAAAAAAACTTAAAGTACCTACTCTTTTTTATCTCTTTGAGCACAACAGCTCTTTTAATCTCTTACTATCAGATAAAAAATCACGAAAAAGAAGTATTAAAGCAAGAACAAGAGATGCTAAACATAACCTATAACACTATTATTAAGGCCTACAAAGCGTACTCTGAGATATTTCTTACTACCAAGATAAATGTAGCAGAAGTTTATGCGTTGATGAAAAAAGCAAATAGCACGAATATCGGAGAGAAAAACAGCGCACGTGGAGAGCTATACTCCCTTCTTTTTGACAGCTACAACTCTATGAAAATCTTTAAAATAAAACAGCTTCATTTTCATCTGCCAAACAATGAGAGTTTTTTAAGATTTCACAAAGTAGATAAATATGGAGACAATCTTGAGGGCGTGCGAGATACCGTTGCGTATGTAAACAGATATAAAGAGCCTATTTCAGGCTTTGAAGAGGGAAAAATTTACAATGGCTATAGATTTGTTTACCCAGTTATTGATGGGGATAAGCATTATGGAAGTGTTGAGATTTCTATCTCTATGCAAGATATAGTTCAGCATTTAAAGAATGAAGCTACTGCTGATGTTGAGTTTATCATTAAAAAAGATATAGTTGAGAAAAAAGTTTTTGACAATGAAAAGACAAATTACACACAGAGCAACATTAGCAGTGACTACTATTATGAGAAAAGCATTTCACAAGATGGCAATGAGCTTATTGAAAAATTAACCGCAAACTACTCAGAGTTAAAAGAGAGTATCTCTAAGGGTATAGGGTTTAATTTCTTTTCATGCCTTGATGATAAGTTCTATATGACTACATTTATCCCCATTATCAACAAATACTCAAACCGACATGTAGCGTACATTATTGCAAGTCGCCCAAACCCTTCCCTTGAGTATATGTTTAAAAAAGATATACTCATTAATATACTTACAATACTTCTCTTTGCTCTACTGACATACTTCTACTACAAGATTCAAAAAAAGAGTCAAAAACTTCAAAAAAGCAATAACGCGCTAAAGAGCATAAAACGTCTTGCAAAACTCGGTTTTTGGGAGTTTGATGCAGAGAGCAAGAAGCTGACATGGAGCGATGAAATATACGATATCTTCAATCTTGAGCAGCAATCCATTACGCCTACTTTTGATATCTTTTTAAGCTATGTTCATCCTGATGACAAAGAAATGTTAAAAAATGTATTCTCAGACTCTATAAAGACAAAAAGCGACTACCAAATCCAACACAGAGTTGTAAGACCGGATAACTCTATACTCCATGTAAACGAGATCGGTTATCACTCCTACAATGAAAAAGGCGAACATACACATACAGTAGGAACAGTTCATGATGTAACCAATATTGTTGAGTATGAAGAGAAAATCTGCTCTATAAAAAATGAGCTCCAATCAATTGTCAACCATATCCCCAGCATTATGTTTAGA
>NZ_JALOAA010000012.1 GCF_023229025.1 Sulfurimonas sp. | reverse complement strand
TCCTATTGCCAACAGTTATGTTAGTGAAGGTTCAGGATTAGGGTTTAGCGGTAAACTGACTTTTACAGACACTTTTAGTCTTGGTCGTCTTGGCGTAACTCTGTTTAACACAGATGCTTTAGGTGTGTTTTCAGGAACAGAAATTTACTCATCAGGTCTATTTAGACCCATTCGTCAGTTTGAAAATCGCAATAAAACAAACATCTTGCAAAAAGCTGGGGTAGGTAACGGATCTGCTTCAGGTGCTCAAGCTTACTATTATGGGCATGGCTTATACGCAACTATAGGTCAATATGTACCGGGGTATGGTCAATCTATTAGCGTAGAGACAGAAGGGTATAAAACTTTTGCAAGAGCGGCTTATGAGTTTAATTTAGCTGACTTTACTATTGCTGCCGGTGGATATTATATAGGTGGAGATATAATAGACCCTGCTGCTCAAGGTCAGTTAACCGGTATAGTTTGGGCTTCTGATGCTAATGCATTAGATAGAGAATCTAGCGGTATAGATATGCAGATAGAGACTGCTGTCGGTGGGATGCCGCTTATGCTTACAGGAGCTGCGGTAATTAAAAATAAGTATACGGCAGGCGGAATAATAGGAGCTTCAAAAATGGAAGACACAGGTTTCTCATTTGATGCTCAGATAAATCCTATTGACAACATAGGCTTAAAAATAGCTTACTTATCTAGTGAGTTTAAAGATAAAACTCTCAATCTTACTGATGATCAATCAATCATCTCTGGTGGTGTCGAATATTATGGAGCACAAAATGTGCGCTTTGTTTTAGAGTACTCGCACACTAAATATAGTGGTAGCAAAAATGCTCCTGCTAACTCAAATAGAGACACAGATGGTGATATTCTATTGATGGCAATGGTTGCATTTTAAATGAAATGTTGTCTTAAGATGACTGAAATGTTATCAAGATATTAAACATATCACTGCAAAGGCACCACCTTTGCAGTGACTCATCTATTTTCCTCTCCTAAAGTTCTCATCAAGTTGCAACACATTTTTACACCATCTCAAACTTGATGAGAAACTTTAATCCTTTTACGTAACTCTTAAGCGACAATAAGGTATCATCCATAGAATTAATTTTTCAATTTATAAAGAGTAGGTGTTATACATGGGAAACTTGCTAAACAATGACAATATACAGAGCATAAATATTGAGGAGACTCTTCAGAGTAGTTATCTTGACTACTCCATGAGCGTAATTGTAGGTCGTGCGCTCCCTGATGTGCGTGATGGGCTTAAGCCTGTTCATAGAAGAATCCTTTATGCTATGGATAAACTTAATCTTTCATACGGTGCAAAATATAAAAAATCTGCACGTATCGTCGGTGACGTTATAGGTCAATATCACCCACATGGAGATACAGCGGTATATGATGCGCTGGTACGTATGGCTCAAGACTTCTCTATGAGAATGGAACTAGTTGACGGTCAAGGAAACTTCGGCTCGGTTGATGGCGATAATGCTGCTGCTATGCGTTATACGGAAGCTAGGATGACAAGATATGCAGGTGAACTTCTAAAAGATTTGGAAAAAAATACCGTAAATATGATTGACAACTATGACGGTACTACCGTTGAGCCTGATGTTATGCCGACACGTGTACCAAATTTACTTATAAACGGTTCCTCTGGAATTGCCGTCGGTATGGCAACAAATATACCTCCGCACAATCCTAGAGAGGTTATGACGGGACTAAAAGCACTTTTGGCAAATCCCGATATCGAACTCCCTGAACTAATGGAGCATATCAAAGCTCCGGACTTTCCAACGGGCGGAACGATATTTGGCAAAAAAGGGATTATGGATGCATATGAGACAGGTCGTGGACGCATAAAAGTCCGTGCAAAGACTCATATTGAGAAAAAAGGTAACAGAGACGTTATCGTAATAGATGAGCTTCCTTATCAGGTAAATAAGGCTCGCTTAATTGAAAATATTGCCAACTTAGTAAAAGATAAAATGATTGATGGTGTCTCAGAGATTCGTGACGAGTCAGACCGTGAGGGTATCCGCATTGTAATTGAGCTTAAAAAAGATGCAATGAGTGAAATAGTTCTAAACAACCTCTTTAAGCAGACAAGCATGCAGACAACTTTCGGTATCATCATGCTCTCTATCTTAAATCAAGAACCTAGAATATTCGGTATTATCGACATACTAAAACACTTTATAAATCACCGTAAAACTATTATTATCCGCCGCACTATCTTTGACCTTGAAAAGGCAAAGGCAAGAGCACACATCTTAGAGGGTCTTAAAAAAGCCATTGATATTATCGAAGATGTAATTAGAGTTATTCGTGCTTCAGGAAATGAAGAGGATGCAAAAAACAACTTAGTTAACGAGTTTGACTTTAGTGAGATTCAAGCTTCGAGCATCGTCGCAATGAGACTTGGTCGCTTAACCGGTCTAGAGATTGAAAAAATTGAAAATGAACTAACTGAACTAATGAAGCTTATTGAGTATTTAGAGTCGATTTTAAGAAGCGAAGAAGTACTTCATGGAATTATAGATGAAGAGTTTGATGAAGTAATGGCTACTTATGGCTCAAATGAGAGACGAACAGATATTGAAGATGATTATGACGATATTGATATCGAAGATTTAATCCCAAATGAGCCTATGGTTGTAACTATCACTCATAGAGGTTACATCAAAAGAGTTCCTCTAGCTCAGTATGAGAAACAAAAAAGAGGCGGTAAAGGCAAAATCGCAGTTACCACCTATGAAGATGATTTTATAGAGAGATTCTTTACATGTAATACGCATGACACTCTTCTTTTCGTAACAGACCGAGGACAACTACACTGGTTAAAAGTGTATAAAATCCCTGAGGGGAGTAGAACTGCAAAAGGTAAGGCAGTTGTAAACCTGCTTAACCTAGTTGCAGATGAACAGATTCAGTCTATCAACCCTACAACAGACTTTAGTGAAGAGAAATCTCTTGTATTTTTTACTAAAAAAGGTGTTGTAAAGAGAACAAACTTAAGCGAATTCTCAAATATCAGAAGTAACGGTGTTAGAGCTATAAGTCTTGATGATGATGACTCTATTATTACAGCTAAAATTGCGGATAAAAGTATAAAATACCTCTTTATTGTAACAAAACTTGCACAGTGTATAAAATTCTCTATAGAGAAGACTCGTGATCAGGGAAGAAACACAAGAGGAGTCAGAGGTATCAAGTTTAAACATGCCTCTGATGAAGTAGTTGATGCTAACATTATCGCAAGTGATGAAGAAGAGATTTTAATAGTTAGTGAAAAAGGTATCGGCAAGCGAACTGATGCCGGAGAGTACCGCTTAACTAACCGTGGCGGAAGTGGTGTTATCGCTATGAAAATGACTCCAAAAACAGGAAAATATGTAGTAGGATGTCTTATGGTTGATGAAAATATGGACATGATGGCACTTACAAAAGCAGGGAAAATGATAAGAGTAGATATGCAAACTATCTCCAAGTCAAGTAGAAATACAAGTGGCGTATATATAGTAAAAGGTGATGATGTAGCAAATGTTTCGCGTTGCCCAAAACAGCCAATCGAAGAAGAGGAAGATGATGACTCTCTTGTTACCTAAAAAATTGGAATAATAATTGCTAACATAGCACTATAAAAACCATGCCAAGGGACAAACAATGAAATATTCCATCTTAATTACACTGATGTTAAGTGCTTCGGCACTTTTAGCAACAGATAAAGCTCAGAGTGTAGATACTGCTGCTATAGAGCAGACAAATGCTGAACTATCAAGAGTCAAAGCTGAAGTAGCGCAGGCAAAAGCAGAGGCAGCATTAGCTACTACTAAAGCAAATGAAGCAAAAAAAGAGAGCGCAAAAATTGCTCAAGAGTTAGCTTTTGTTAAAGCAGAAAAAGAGGAAGAGTTAGCAGCCGCAGCAGCAGCGGAAGAGGTTTTAAGAAAAAATAAAACCATACATATCTCTGTTGTCGGTCAGGGTGTTGCGCCTATGAATACATCCTCTCCCGCTCAAGCATATGCGCTTGCAAAAAGAGCGGCTATCGCTGATGCGTACAGAGCTATTGCAGAAAAAGTAAAAGGTGTTCGTATTGACGGACAAGATACTATCAAAAATATGATGGTTCAAAGATCTACAATACGTACATATGTTCAAGCCATGGTTAAGAATGCTGATATTGTTGAGACAACCTTTAAAGAGGGATTATGCGAAGTAGAGATGGAAATCTTAATTTCTCACTCAGACTTTGCTCAATAGTTATCTTTAGCTCGCTTGCACTCTGTGCAGACGAGTATCTCATCTCTTACAAATATATAGTAAAAGATGCCACTCTTTACAATGAAAATCTATTTATCTCAAAAGCCATGACAAAATGTCAAGGTAATCCCCAAGAAGAGTTTATTTTACAAAATAGCGGTGAAGATAGTTTAAAAAAACTTATATCTAAAAATTCTGAAGAGTTTATAGAGTATATTCATAAGCTAGGGCTCAACGTCTCTCATGACGAAAAAACAACAAACCTGCAAAATAGTTACACAACTGTGTTGACGCTTAAAACAACTTGTTTCAAAGTCGATTTTAATGATAATTTCGCTATAATTGCCCCTTTAAAATAAGGGTATTTATATAACCCAAACTCCAAGGCTTTTAGTGAAAATTGCAATAGTTGAAGATGATATCAATATGAGAAAATCTCTTGAAATCGCTATGAGCGACTATAAAGAGTTTGAAATTCAAACATTTAAAAATGCAAAAGATGCACTAAAAGGCATTGATGAGAGTTTTAATCTCGTTATTACAGATATCAATATGCCGGGAATGGACGGTATCGAGTTTATAAAAACACTTGGCGGCAGATTTGAAGTTATAATAATGACCGGAAATGCAACTCTTCAAAGAGCCATTGAGTCTATTCACCTCGGGGTAAAAGACTTTTTGCTAAAACCTTTTGATGTGGATACCCTTGTTGATGCAATCAAAAGGGAAGATAAGATACAAAAAGTTAAAAAAGCTACCCACAAAAAGAGCAACAATAAAGCAAATAACGGTTTTTTTGGCTCTTCAAAAGAGCTAGAGTCTGTTATGAAGTTTGCAGATAAAGCTTCTAAAACTGATGCTAGCATTCTGCTTTTAGGTGAGAGCGGTGTCGGAAAAGAGGTATTTGCTTCTTATATCCACAACAACTCTCCAAGAGCAAAAAAGCCATTTGTTGCAATCAACATGGCAGCAATTCCTGATAATCTCATAGAGAGCGAACTCTTTGGCTTTGAAAAAGGGGCGTTTACCGATGCAAGCCAAGCAAAAGCAGGACAGTTTGAGCTAGCTAACGGCGGAACACTCTTTTTGGATGAGATTGGCGAGATGCCATATGACGTTCAGGCCAAGCTGCTTCGTGCACTTCAAGAGAAAGAGGTAAGAAGGCTTGGCTCATCAAAAGATATTAAAGTCGACATTAGAGTAATTTCAGCGACAAATGCAAATTTAGGCGAGAAGATAAGAGACGGTAAGTTTAGAAATGATCTATATTTTCGTCTAAATACCATTCCTCTTCATATTCCTCCTCTTAGAGAGAGAAGGGATGAGATATTAGAGATAGCGCAAGAGGTTTTGGAGCAAAATTGTATAAAATATGAGTTTGAGTTAAAAGTATTTTCAGACGAAGCTAAAAAGCAGCTCTTAGCTTACAGTTGGCCGGGGAATATAAGAGAGCTAATATCCGTAGTTGAGAGAGCCGTTATATTAAGTGAGGGCAATGAGATAACACCTCAAGAGCTATTTTTAGAACATAGAGGATTAGAAAAAAAGAGAGAGATTACAGAGATGGAAAAAGAGCTGATTCAAGAAGTTCTATCCTCAACAGACGGAGATATTGACAAAGCATCTAAAACGCTTGGTCTTAGCAAGACAAATCTAGAGAAAAAAATAAGAAGTTATGAACTATAAGGAGTGGAGATGTCAAAAAAATATAATGTAGCGGTAGTAGGAGCAAACGGAGCAGTCGGGGAGGAGATATTAGCAGTTTTGCATGAAGTATCTTTTCCAATCAACAAACTTGTACCACTAGCAAGTTCTAGAAGTTTAGGCAAATATGTAGAGTATGGTAACAAAGAGATAGCAATCAAAGAGTTGACTAATTCTGTTTTTGAAGAGGAGGATATCGAAATCGCTCTCTTTTCGGCAGGTGGGAGTATTAGCGCACAATTTGCTTCTTTTGCAGTAAAAGCGGGAGCAGTTGTAATAGATAACACTTCCCACTTTAGGATGGATGAAGATATCCCCCTTGTTGTTCCTGAAGTAAATCCCGAGGATATTGCAAAGTGGAAAAAATCAGGAATTATTGCAAATCCAAACTGCTCAACAATTCAGATGGTTCAAGCTCTAAAGCCCCTTGATGATGCATACACTCTTACAAGAGTTGACGTTAGCACATATCAAGCGACTTCCGGTGCCGGAAAAAATGCTATGGAGGAGTTGGTTAATCAGATGAAAGATTTCTTCTCATTTAAATTAGAAGATAGCCAGCATAAAGCATTTAAGCACCAAATTGCTCTAAACGTAATTCCGCAGATAGATGTTTTTTTAGAAAATGGCTACACAAAAGAGGAGATGAAGATGGTAAATGAAACTACTAAAATCATGAATAGAGAGATTCCTCTAAGTGCTACTTGTGTCCGCGTTCCGACTCTTCGCGGTCATGCAGAGGCTCTTACTCTTACCTTTGAGACTGAAGTTAATGCAGATGAAGCAAGAGATACTCTTAAAAAAGCTTCAAATATTGTTGTTCTAGACGATACTAAGAACTCTATATACCCGATGCCTGTGACATCTTTAGGAAAGAATGAGACATTTGTTGGGCGTATTAGAGGCGATATCTTCTCAAAAAATATGCTTCACCTCTTTATAGTTGCCGATAATCTAAGAGTAGGTGCTGCTACAAATGCAGTTAGAATTGCACAAAAATGGGTAGAGATGGAAGAGAAAAAATAAAATGTTAGAGAAACTTTTTGAAAAGGCACTGTGGAACTCAAGATTTATAGTTATTTTAGCCGTTGTATTTGGTTTGATAGGTGCTATTTTACTTTTTATAGTCGCAAGCTTTGATATATATGACACGGCAAAATATATTTTTAAAACATATGCAAATCATGAGCACCCTGAACATTTTCATGGAGATATCGTAGGCGGTATTATAGGTGCAGTCGATCTCTACCTGATAGGCGTAGTTATGCTACTTTTTGCTTTTGGTCTGTATGAGCTCTTCATCTCAGAGATAGATACTGCAAAAAAGTCAAAGCATGATGAGTCACAACTTTTAGCAATTCATTCACTAGATCAACTAAAAGATAAAATCTCAAAAGTCATAGTTATGGTTTTAGTTGTGGGCTTTTTTCAAAAAGTTGGTCATACGCAATATAATGGAGCGCTAGATATGTTATACTTAGCGCTATCCATAACTGCTGTTGCAGTTGGGCTTTACTTTTTAAGTAAAGTCGGAAAGAAGTATTAATAATATAAAAATAAGTTATTTAAAGGCAATCAATGAGTAAAATATTTGTAGACGCATGTTTTGGGAAAGAGACTCCATACACTCCTGTTTGGATGATGAGGCAAGCTGGTCGTTATCTTCCAGAGTATATGAAAGTTCGTGCAGAAGCAGGGAACTTCTTAAACCTTTGTCATGATCCAAAAAAAGCATGCGAAGTAACGCTTCAACCTGTTGATATTGTTGGTGTTGATGCGGCTATACTTTTTAGCGATATATTGGTTATTCCTGATGAGATGGGAATGGATTTAGAGTTTGTAAAAGGGGAAGGACCGAAATTCAAAGACCCTATAAAAACAGAAGCTGATATAGATAGGCTAATAGGTGGGGAAGAAGCTGCATCAAAATTAACTTATGTTTATGATACGATTAAGCTTATAAAAGAACAACTTGCTGATGATAAGGCCCTAATAGGCTTTGCCGGTGCACCATGGACGCTTGCAACTTACATGATAGAGGGAGAAGGTACAAAAACTTACAATATCTGTAAAAAGATGATGTACTCAGATCCTGAGCTTTTGCACAAGATTTTAGCAAAAATAACAGAAGTCGTAAAACTCTACATGGAGAAACAGATTGAAGCCGGCATTGATGTTGTACAGATATTTGACTCATGGGCCGCAGCAATAGAGCCTTCAAAGTATGATGAGTTCTCTTGGAAATACATGGTAGAGATTGCCGATTATCTAAAAGAGAGATATCCACATATTCCAATCATCATGTTCCCTAAAGGCATACCTGCATTTTTAGATAAAATTTATGGAAATTTTGAAGTATTTGGCGTTGACTGGTCAACTCCAATGGAACTAGCACGCGAAAAGCTAGGAGACAAATATGTTCTTCAAGGGAACATGGAGCCATGCAGACTCTACTCAAAAGAGGCAACAACAGAGTCTGTAGAAGCACTACAGAGTGTTATGGGCGGCAAAAGACACATCTTTAACCTCGGTCACGGAATTCTTCCGGACGTCCCCGTAGAAAATGCAAAACACTTTATATCTGAGTGTCATAGAGTTAGTAAAAAGTAATTGAAAACAATTTTTGGCCCAGTAAACTCAAGAAGATTTGGTTCTTCTTTGGGCATAGACCTCTCCCCTGCTCTAAAACAGTGTAATTTTGACTGCCTCTACTGCGAGCTTGCTCCAAGTGCAACTACCGATACACAAAAAAACATAGTAGAAGTATCCACAATAATAGCTGAACTAAAAGAGCATTTAAATGAAAAAATAGATGTAATAACTATAACAGCAAACGGCGAACCCACCCTCTATCCACACCTTGATGAGCTGATCGATGAGATAAACAAGATAAAGAAGAGTACCCAAACGCTAATACTCACAAATAGTGCCACACTTATAGATGAAAATATTTTTGCCTCACTTCTAAAACTAGACCAAGTAAAGCTCTCACTTGATGCGATAAGTGAGAGTGTTTTTAAGAGAATTGACAGACCGCACGTCGGCATCGTGATAGACAATATAGTTCAAAAAGTGATAGATTTTAGCAAAGCCTTTAAGGGAAAGCTCTTTATTGAGATACTTTTTGTACATGGGCTAAACGATACAGAAGATGAGATACAAAAGCTAAATGACGTTTTATTGAAACTAGATGTCAGTAGAGTTGATTTAGGCACGATAGATAGACCTCCTGCCTATGAGGTAAGCGGTCTAAGCTACAAAGAGTTACATGACGTATCGCTTCTTTTTGATGCTTCTTTGCCTATACACATAGCCTCAAGAGTACATGCAGAACCAAATAATAAATACTACAGTAGTGAAGATATTTTAAACACACTAGACAAAAGACCGCTGACTATAGATGACATCAATCTGCTCTTTGATGAAGATAGCAAAAAAGAGTTAGATAACCTATTGGGCTCTTCAAAAATAGTTATTAAAAAAACTGGAAATTTAGAGTTTTTCATCCTGCATGAAAATGAGAAGAGAAAACGCGCTAAGTAGCGCGCAGAGCCTTGACTTTTTAAAACTCATTAAGTATAATTCCGACCTATCAAACAAACATTCCGAATTAGCTCAGCGGTAGAGTAGGTGACTGTTAATCACTTGGCCACTGGTTCGAATCCAGTATTCGGAGCCACCCTTTTTAAAACCCCTAAAACAAGAACTTTAAAACATTTATTTTATATGACACGAATTACATACCGAGCTTCCGGTATTTGGTTTTCTTAAGAAAAGTCCATATTCAGGGTTATGCACATCATGACATGTTGCGCACTCAACTTTTCCGCCAAATAGTTTTACATCAGAATCCGGAACAGCTTTAAATTCACTCGGTTTTGCAGTTGCAGCATCATTGTAGTCTATAGAGACGGGATGATCGTCAGATAGAATAGGTCCAATTTGCCACACTTCTGATGGAAACAAGCCTGCTTCACCTCTGCTAAATGGGTGGCAAGCCTTACAGTTTGGAGATGAAGAGCCTCCTACACCGGAACCCGGAGGATTAAGAATATTATGACCATCATATGAGCTGACTGCACTTACCCCCTGAGAGCTAATCCCATCATGACAGCTTAGACATAACATAGATGTATGAGAAGGCGTGCCCGGTGTTCCGTTATACATCTCAAAAACTGATGTATCGGTTATCTTTCTATTCCATAGAGGACCCTCGCTTAACTCTTGATTGTTTGATGAGTGCGGGGTGTGACAAAAAACACAAACTTCTGTATTTTCATTTCCACTAGAACCGTAATAGTTTGACATACTCAAATCATGTTTAGAGCCAACTACACTTGCAGCATAAATGGAGCCGCTACAAAAAATATATATAAATAACAGTAGAGTAAATTTACAATTTTTCATAACTTCAAAAACCTTTACAAGAGTATGTATATAACAACATATAATATTTTAACTTAATATTATAATATTATATTCTTAAAGCAATATTTGTTAAATTATATATATTTATCAATATAAAACACTCTATTTTCTCTTATTCCTACCTATTATAGGAGGGTATAAGCTATTTAAAAAATATTATAATTATTTCTATTATAATAAAATATAATAGATTAGTATATAAAAGCAAAATTTATTTGTGATAATATTTTTTTTCATATCACAAAAAAGTTATTTTAATTAATAGTACTATTTAGCTACAAAACAACTTTATTTTATTTATGATAAAATAGCCGACATAATTTGTTTACATTTAAACAACTGCATATAAAATAACTCTAAAAAGTAGTACGATATTTATGGATGAAAAGCTAGCTTTGATAAAAAGATTATCATTTTTTGACTCACTTGATGAAGATAAACTAAATATAATTCACAATATATCAAAGATTGTGACTTACCCAAAAAACTCTATACTTTTTTATGAAAACGATATAAACGACAGAATATTTTTTTTAGTCTCAGGTCTTTTAAAAGTTTATAAAATAGATAAATTTTCAAATGAAATATTTCTTTATCATATATATAAAAACTCCCTTATATCAGAGCTTACAACACTTGAAAACAACTCTATTCACTGCTTTTCAAATGCTGAGTTTATAGAGGAGAGTATTGTTCTTGAAGTTAATTTTTCAGAGTTTAAAAAAGAGTTTTTATCTAAAAATATTTTAAATAATGAGTTTATAGATGAGATACTATTAAAAACAAAACAGTTACACTGCGTTGTAAACAGGGAGCTTGTTTTTGATGCAACCGCAAAGGTTGCTTTTACACTGCAAAATGATTTAGTGATGTTTAATTCTCTTAAAAGACATGAGATCTCTTTTATGTTGCATATTCAGCCTGAGACTCTCTCTAGAGTTCTAAAAAAATTAAAAAGAAATAATATAATAGATACTGAAAATTCAGATGTTATTATTATAAATCCAGAAAAATTAAACAATATAATTAAAGGGTAGTTTATATAATGATTAAATTTAACAAAATTAGCACAAAAATAAAAGTCATTGGTGCGTTACTGATACTATTAGTCATCGGAGCGCTTGGAACAACAATTAATTTAACCCAACAAAACATCAAAGATGCCCTCATTATAAACATTGCCGGCAAACAAAGGATGTTAACTCAAGAGATATCAAAAACTATTTTTTACACACAGTACAGCAAAATATATGATTTTACTGAGACAGACAAAGCAAGTGCGGAATTTATAGAGGGGTTAAATACTTTAAAACATGGAAGCAAAAGTAAGGGTATATCACCCTTATCTACTCATGAGATATTAACGCAGTTAGAAAAAATAGAGATGCTATGGCAAAATTTCTATGCAGATATTCAAAATTATAAGCTCCTTAGCGCTTCTGAGTTTAAAAAAGAGCAAGAGATTAAAGAGACTATTAATGCAATTTATGAAAAAAATAGTGTTCTTTTGCAAAATGTTGACAAGCTTGTTACTCTCTATACAAATCATAGTGAACATAAGACCAATTTTATTAAAACTTTTCAATACTCTGCAGGAGTGATGCTTTTTATAATATTTATCTACTCATTTTTACAATTAAGATCAATTGAATCACATGTAGACTCATTTATGCAGTACTCAAAGATGCTTGCAGATAAAGAGGATATATCAAATCTATCTCCAATAGAGCTTGAAGCTGAGAGCGAGAGTGAAATTGTCGAGGTTAGTGATACCATAAACAGTTTTATAAATAAAATAAATTCCGCAGTAGAGTACTCAAATGAAGCGCTTCTACAGTCTCAGAAAGCTTCATCAAAACTAGAAGAGCTAACCGATGAGTTTGACACAATTTTAGGCGATTTAAAAGATAAATCATCGGCTTGTAAGCATCTAGACAACAGCGAAGATATTGCTATAGCCTCGACTGAAGAGTTGATGAACTCTACAAAAAGACTCTCAAATCTTAAAAAAGAGCTAGATGAACTACTTAAAAGCTGCCAACTTCTTAAATCTTAAAAACTTATCTATATTTTAAGTGTTACTTATATTACATTTAATTATTATATTAATCAAATCTTAACTCTAAAAACTACTTATTTGACTTAAGTCAAAGATTTTACTTACTCCAAAGTGATAATATAGCTCCGTTAATGGACACCTTAACAAAAAAATTTAGATGCAATTTTATCTTGTAGATTGCGTTTAAAAATTATAAACAGGAGAAAATATGTCACTTTCAAGAAGAGAATTTCTTAAAAGTTCAGCTGCGGCATCTGCAGCGGCGGCTGTCGGTATGAGTGTACCCTCAGAGTTAGAAGCAGTTGCAAACGAAGCTGAAGGCGACTGGAGATGGGACAAGGCGGCTTGTCGTTTCTGCGGTACGGGTTGTGGTATTATGATGGCAACGAAAAACGGTAAAATCGTTGCTGTAAAAGGGGATCCGGCTGCACCGGTAAACCGTGGTCTTAACTGTATTAAAGGTTACTTTAATGCAAAGATAATGTATGGTGCGGATAGACTTACTCAACCGCTTCTTAGGGTTGATGCTAACGGTAACTTCGACAAAAAAGGCAAATTTGCCCCAATTTCTTGGAAAAGAGCATTTGATGAGATGGAAGTAAACATCAAAAAGGCACTAAAACATGGCGGACCTGAATCTGTAGGTATATTTGCATCGGGACAATATACGATTATGGAGGGTTATGCAGCTCAAAAAATGATGAAAGCTGGATTTAGATCAAATGCATTTGATCCAAATGCTCGTCACTGTATGGCATCTGCGGTTGTTGGTTTTTATCAAACTTTTGGTGTAGATGAGCCGTCAGGTTGTTACGATGATATTGAACTTACAGATACAATTGTAGCTTGGGGTTCAAATATGGCAGAGATGCACCCGATTCTTTGGTCTCGTGTAACAGATAGAAAATTATCAGATCCAGATCGTGTAAAAGTTGTCTCAATACAAACTTACACTCATAGAACATCAGATTTAGCAGATATTGAGATTATTTTCTCGCCAAATACAGATGGAGCTATCTGGAACTATATCGCTAGAGAGATTGTCATGAGAGATGAAGCAGAAGGTATTATTGACTGGGACTTCATTAAAAAACATATGATTTTTGCAGCTGGACCGGTAAATATTGGCTACGGCATGAGAAGAGATGGAGAAAAATCACTAAAAGAGGGCAAGTATACGGCTCTAGAGATGGAAACTATCTCTAAAGAGATGAGCAAGGTAGTATCAAACAAAGAGGGCCCTGCCCTAGAGCCTTATGGTTATAAAGCTGGTGATACGATGGAACATACTGCCGGTACGCTTGGTCACTGGGAGATATCTTTTGAGGATTATAAAAAGTCGTTAGAGCCTTACACGCTTGAGTACACGGCAGCTATCTCAAGAGGTAATCCTGATGAGAATATGGAGACTTTCAAAGAAAAGCTTCAAGCTTTAGCAAATCTTTATATAGAAAAAAATAGAAAAGTAGTATCTTTTTGGACTATGGGTATGAATCAGCACACCCGAGGTACTTGGGTAAATACGCTTTCATATAATGTTCACTTTATGTTAAATAAGCAAGCTGTTCCCGGTTCCGGAGCGTTCTCTTTAACCGGTCAACCTTCAGCGTGTGGAACTGCACGTGAAGTCGGTACATTTACTCACAGACTTCCAGCAGATATGATGGTTGCAAACCCTGAGCACAGAAAAATTGCAGAGCATAAATGGATGGTTCCGGAGGGAACAATCAACCCTGTTGGTAAACAACACATCATGAAAATACATCGTGATATTGAAGATGGCTTAATAAAATTTGCATGGGTAAATGTTTGTAACCCTTATCAAGACACGGCAAGTGCAACTCACTGGATTAAAGCAGCACGCGAGATGGATAACTTCATAGTAACTTCTGATGGATATCCAGGTATTTCTGCAAAAGTCTCAGACCTTATCCTTCCATCTGCTATGATTTATGAGAAGTGGGGAGCATACGGTAATGCAGAGCGCCGTACACAACACTGGAGACAGCAAGTCATTCCAGTCGGAGATGCGATGAGTGACACATGGCAGTGGGTCGAGTTATCAAAAAGATTCACGGTCAAAGATGTATGGGGAGAGTGGGCACCGAGCGGTCCAAGAACAGAAGCACTCCCAAGTGTTATAGAACAAGCAAAGGCAATGGGGTACAGTGAAGATACTACTATGTATGAGATACTGTTTGCAAACGAAATTGCAAAATCTTACAAACTTGACCAAAATGATCCTATTCAAAAAGGGTACGACAATTCAGAAGGATATGGAGACAGCAGAAATGTTGTAGGAAGTGATGGGAAAGTATTTAAAGGTTACGGCTTCTTTATCCAAAAGTATCTATTTGAAGAGTATGCGGCATTTACTCGCGGTCATGGTCACGACCTTGCACCTTTTGATATGTATCATAAAGTTCGTGGTCTTAAATGGCCTGTTGTTGACGGCAAAGAGACTCAGTGGAGATTTAATGCAAAATATGACCCATATGCTGCAAAAGCTACAAAAGAGAGTGGCAATTCACACGCATTCTACGGAACAATTGCAAAAGCGCTTCCATTTGGAGACTTAAAAGGTGTTAAAGATAAGGATAAAAAATCATTGGCTAATAAGGCTAAGATATTTGCACGTCCTTACATGGATGCACCGGAGATACCTGATGAGAAATATGACACTTGGTTGTGTACGGGTCGTGTGCTTGAGCACTGGCACTCAGGAACTATGACTATGCGCGTGCCTGAACTTTATCGTGCAGTGCCTGAGGCATTATGTTATATGCATCCGCAAGATGCTGAGGATAAAGATCTTAAACAGGGTGGTTTATGCTGGGTAGAGTCTCGTCGTGGCAAAGTAAAAGCTAGAGTTGAGACAAGAGGAAGAAATAGACCTCCGCGAGGATTGGTATTTGTGCCTTGGTTTGATGAGAAGGTCTTTATCAATAAAGTATGTTTAGATGCAACATGTCCTATGTCAAAACAGACAGACTTTAAAAAGTGTGCTGTTAAAGTCTATAAAGCATAATAAAAAGGAGAGGCGGTTTTATTAAAAAAAACTGCCTATAGAGATGAGAAGCAAAACAGAGAATGACAGAAGGAAATTTATCCTAAGAATGGCAAGAGGTGCAGGTATAACTGCACTCGGCGGGTTCATATGGAGCGCATACGTTGATGAAGTCACGGCTTCACAGCTTATTTTGCGTCCGCCCGGTGCTATTGATGAAGATGATTTTCTTCGTACTTGTATTAAATGCGGGTTATGTGTTGAAGCATGCCCTTATGATACTCTACTGCTTGCAAAACCTGGTGACAACAAACCTTTGGGAACTCCATATTTTATTCCTAGAGATATTCCTTGTTATATGTGTCCAGACATCCCGTGTGTGCCGGTATGTCCTACCGGGGCACTAGATGAGTCAAGTGTTACTACAGATGGCAAACTTGATATAAATATAGCTGAGATGGGGCTTGCCGTTATTGACAGAGAGACCTGTATTGCTTTTTGGGGAATTCAGTGTGATGCGTGCTACAGAGCATGTCCTATTTTAGGTGAGGCTATAACAGTTGAGTACAGCAAAAATGAAAGAACAGGAAAGCATGCATATCTAACGCCTCTTGTTCATGCTGATGCATGTACCGGCTGTGGGCTTTGCGAAAAGGCATGCGTAACAGATAAAGCCTCTATATTTGTACTACCTCGTGAAGTGGCTATGGGTAAAGCCGGCAGTTACTACATTAAAGGTTGGGATAAGACTGATGAGAAACGTCTAGAAGATGTCTCATCAAAAAAAGAGACAACTGAAATTAGTAAAGAAAAAGCTATTGATTCTCTAAATAGTTCGATGGAGGATTTATACTAATGAGTATGATTTGGAATAAATATCGCTATCTTCTATTTAGAAGAACGACTCAGATAGGTTTGTTATTTCTGTATTTTGGAGCCAATGCTTGGGGATGGAGCATATTGATGGGCAATCTAAGCTCTTCAGTTTTGTTTGAATTTATCCCTTTGAGCGATCCATATGCAGTGCTACAAATGTTAGTAGCCGGTGCCGTATTGGCAACGGATATAATCATAGGCGCTTTAATAATTACTATGTTTTACTTAGTAATAGGCGGGCGTGCATTTTGTAGCTGGGTATGTCCTATAAACCTAGTAACAGATGCAGCGGCACTTTTAAGAAGAAAAATAGGAGTTGATGAGTTTGCTAAAAGACAACCGGCTTCGCGAAATATGCGATACTGGGTTTTAGCACTTAGCTTCATTATCTCTTTTCTTATGGGAATTGCTGCATTTGAGTTTATATCGCCAATATCTATACTTCACAGAGGTATCATATTTGGTTTTGGTTTTGGATGGGCGGCAGTACTCATCATTTTTCTTTTTGACCTTTTGGTATTAAAAAATGGCTGGTGCGGACATATTTGCCCGCTTGGCGGATTTTATTCCCTTGTAGGCAAGTTTAGTTTGATAAGAGTAAAGCATACCGAGGAGAACTGCACCGAGTGCATGAAGTGTAAAGTTGTATGCCCAGAGCAGCAAGTGCTTTATATGGTAGGCAAGGAGAGTATTCCTGTCCTTTCGGGCGAGTGTACAAACTGCGCAAGATGTATAGAGGTGTGCGATGACAATGCTCTTGGTTTTTCAATAAGAGAGTTTAGTAAAAAATAAAAAAGTGGGAGATAAAAATGAAGGCAATGTATAAAATAACGATTGGTTTAGCTGCTACTGCGCTACTAATGGTTGGTTGTGTCGGTGAGGATGTTAAATCTTCTCCGCAGAAAGTTGTAAAGAGTACTATAACTGAAGAGTCTCTGGGCTTAAGAAAGACGGATTTATACTCTGAAGATGGCACTATAGCAGATAAAACAGAGTATAGAACATCGCAGGCTACTACGAGTTCTAAGATTAAAAGAGCGTTTCAGGATGCTCCACCAATGATTCCTCATGATACCATCGGTATGTTACCGATTAAAGTGAATGATAATAGATGTATTAGTTGTCATATGCCCGAAATTGCCGGTGCAATGGGTGCTACGCCGATTCCTGTATCACACTTTACCGATTTTAGACCAAAACATAAAGTTGTTTCGGGTGAATTTGTAAAGGTTGTTGATAATTACAAAAATGAAGTGGCTATAAAAAAAGAGAGCAAACTTCAAGGCTCTAGATTTAACTGCTCACTCTGTCATGCTCCGCAGTCTCAAGGAAACTTAGCTGTTGAGAATACCTTTGAGCCTGTTTTTACAAGCAAGGATGGTTTAAGCAAATCAAGCTGGGAGGGCGAGAAGCTTACTGAATCGTTAAATACACTTGGAGATGAGAGTTTTATTACGCAAGATGATATTGCAAATAAAAATTCTCCTGCAGGCACTTTAGATGGTGCAGCTCACTAATATGCAAAGAAGAGAGCTCTTTAGCTCTCTTGTCTCCTCTTTGAGTACTCAAGAGGAGCAAGAGAAGCTATTAAGACCACCCTACTTCAGCGATGAATCTCTTTTTCATAAAGAGTGTGACAAATGTGATGCCAAGTGTGCCTCTGTTTGTGAAGAAGATATAATTAAGATTGCCGATGATAAAACTCCGCATCTGCTTTTTTCAAACAGCGGCTGTACATATTGCGACAAGTGTGCCGATGCTTGCGAATATGGGGTTTTAACAATTCAAAACAAAAGAAGAGTTACTGCTACGATTACAATTGATAAAAAAAGTTGTTTAAGTTGGGGGCATACGATGTGTTTTTCATGTAAAGATCCATGCCTTGAGAATGCAATTGAGTTTAAAGCGATGTTTATGCCAAGCATAAACGGCAACTGCACTGCATGTGGATTTTGTGTAAGCAAATGCCCTGCAGACGCAATTAAAATAGGGGTTGTATTATGAAACTGTTTTTACTTTTGACTCTCTTACTCTCATCTCTGTTCTCTTCGCAGATGAGAGCACCTTTATCAAATTTTACTTCAAGCGGCGGTGTTGTTGACTTGCTCTACAAAAATGGAAAGTTATATAGCGCCACGACTGCAAGTTGTGTTGATATTTTTGACTATAAAAGCAAAAAACTTATCAAAAAAATAGAGGTTGATAAGATTTTAGATTTTATGGGTGAGCTTGTTGATTCAAAAGTATACTCCGTAGATGTAATTGATGAGAAAATATTAATTCTATCTCAAGACAAACAGGGATACAGAAGAGTTCATATACATAAAGACAACAAAACAGAGCTTCTGTTTGACTACTCCAAATCTCTTACGGTTACAAAAGCGAAGTTTTTAAATGCCGATACAATTCTGCTTGGTCTTCTTAGCAATGAGCTTATCTCTTATGATATCAAAAAAAACTCCATTAACTGGCTTGTGCAAGTTTCCGGTGCAAAATTTTCAGACTTTGCTTTAGATGAATCAAAAGAGAGAGTTGTCATAGCAGATGAGAGCGGAGATTTGAAAATTCACAATACAAAGGATGGAAAACGCTTGAAGTTACTATCCGGGCAAAATCTCGACAATGTATTTCAGGTAGATTATAAAAAAGGTGTTATCGCAACGGCAGGACAAGATAGGAGAATGGTTTTGTATGACCTAAAGGCAGATTCATCCTACTATGTAGAATCCGATTTTTTAATCTATAGCGTAGGCTTATCTTTAAATGCAGACATTGTCGCTTTTGCTAGCGATGAGGAGAACAATGTCTCTTTAATTGAGGTCTCTTCTAAAAAACCTCTCGGTAAATTTAGCGGAAATAAGATGACTCTTACAAAAATAATTTTTATAGATGAAAATGAGTTTTTAGTTGCAAGTGATGATAGAATCATTAATTTATATAGTGTAAAATAAAAAGACAAAAGGAAGTAAAATGAATATCTCAAGTATAGTAGTTCAAACAGTACCAAAATACCTTAACGAGGTTGTTCAAAGCCTCAAAGATTGTGAAGCGTGTGACTATCATATGCATGATGAAAAAGGCAGAGTAATCATTACGATAGAGGGAGAGGGTGTGGCAGAAGAGCTTGAAAAGCTTAGAATCGTCGAGGCGATACCGCACGTTATAGCTGCTGATATGCAGATGGCATATAGTGAAGAGGAGCTAGATGCTCATATGAAGGTTATTAATAGCGGTGATGCTGTTCCAAAGATGTTAAATGATGACTCTATTGATGCTAGAAATATATCCTACAACGGTGATTTAAAGAAAAGAGATGATTTAACAACCTTTACTAAAAAATTTGATCAAACAAAGAGGTAGATTTTGTCTGTTATTTTTGAATCGACTATAAAAATGGCTCAAGATAGCCGCGAAGACTGGTATATTGAACTAAAGGATATGATGAGCAAGAGTGTTGAAGTTTGTAAAGATTTGCAGGAGTACTCTAAAAAGGTAGAAGAGCTTGGAGCCTTGTATGGCGGAAATATAGACGAAGTACGATGGGGCAAAGATGAAAATGTTCCATTGCATGTTATGGATATTGTTAGGTTTGAGATGTCAAAACTTCAAAGAGAGCTTGAAGAAGAGATGGGTAAACCATTAATCGGCGAGGAGCAAAACTAGATGCAAGCAGAAGCTATTAAAACCATAAAATATTTAAGCGTAAACGAGATACAAGAGCATCTCAAAAATGTTGAGTACATTATGATGGCAGCACCTGCACCTGATCATTTCAAAGACACGCCGATTCATTTTACTATATTTTTAAATACGTCACAGCAGTTACCAAAAGATATTCAAGAGGCTATATTTGATAAGTTTTTAGATGAGAACGGTATAAGAAACCCGATAGAAGTATTGAGTCAAATTATGCCGGTTGGGTTCTCAAAAGGAACCCATGAGACTTTTATGCCACTGCTACTTATTAAAGAAGAGGACATGAGAAATATACCTAACTCTCCTATGTTAGTTATGGACTTTTTAGCAGATTCAGATAATTTTTCCGAGGCAAAAGATAATAGTTTAACAGGTTGGAGCTACAGTTATAGTAACTAAAAACTAGAACTTATAGCCTCTATCTCTTCTATAGTTTTTGCAATAGATTGGGATAGATTTTTGTATCCATCTTTTGTTACTAATATATTATCCTCAATTCTAATCCCGATGCCTCTGTACTTTTTTGGCACACTTTTATCATCTTTATCAATGTAAATACCAGGTTCTATTGTTAAAACCATTCCTTTTTGAAGTGGTATTTCTTGATGCTTATCATCTTTATAGGGTGCCGGATCATGAACATCTATCCCCATCCAATGCCCTATTCCATGCGGATAGTATTTTTTATACTTCTGTTTTTTTATTAACTTTTTGTACTCGCCCTTTAATATACCAAGCTCTATCATTCCTTTTGTAAGTAGCTTTTGGGCGACCTCTTGCAGATGGCTTCTTTTTACCTGAGGTTTTATCATCTTGATTACTCTAAACTGAGTGTTTAGCACAAGATTGTAAAGCTCTTTTTGTGTCTCAGTAAACTTGCCGTTAACCGGAATTGTTCTTGTAATATCACTTGCATAGTAGTTATGCTCACACCCCGCATCAATGAGTATCAACTCTCCGCTAACTAGCGGTTGATCATTCTTTATGTAGTGAAGAGTATTTGCACTGTTCCCACATGCTACTATAGATGTGTATGCATCACTATATGCGGCATTTATCTTAAACTCATGCTCTATTTCAGCTTGAAGCTGATACTCATATTTACCTTTTTTATCCATTTTCATGGCTCTATGATGCGCCCTTGCCGTTATAGCTATGGACTCTTTTATCATCTCAATCTCTGCGGGTGATTTTATAAGTCTCATTTGATGAATAAGCGGTACTATATCATGCTTTGTTTTTAGAGCCTTTGTCAGTTTTGAAATTTTTTTAATAGCTCTTTTTTTTGAATTACTTTGAAAATATATATTTTTCTTATCTCTTAAAAACTCTTTTAAATATATATAAAAATCATCAATTGAATAAACTTCATCAACTAAAAATCTTTTTTTAGCCTCTTTTACGCCCACTCTCTCACCACTCCACAACTCAAGCGTTCTATCTTTTTTTTGAACAAATAAAATAGTTTTTTTAACCTCTTTAGTTTTTACAAAGACCAAAGCTGCGTTATCCTCTTTAAATCCGCTTAGGTAGTAAAAATTACTATCTTGTCTATAGGGATAGTCTGTATCGTTAGAGCGAGTCATCCCTTGGGCGCTTAAAATGACTGCAACTGAATTGTTTGAGAGTTTTTTTACTAAAAGGTCTCTTCTTTTTTTATACTCTCTCTCTGCTATCATCTGCAAACCCCGTTTAACCACTCAATATTTTTAGAAACTATCTCCAAAAGTGCCGTCTCAAAAGCTTTCACTCCGCCATTTGCATCAACTGTTGTAGTATTTACTTGCGAAGTAGAAGTTTTAGAGGCAACTACACTGTTTGTTTTTGCATCTATAAGCGACAAACTTAGAGTAACCTCTACATGCGAGGCTTTCATATCACTGGAGTAAAACTGCATAAACTTCTCTATATTTGTCTCTAAAATAAAATCACTTTTCACTCTTGATTTTGATGGATGAAGAGTGCTAAATATTTTAGAATCTCTTATATTTTCTAGTAACAATGAGGTAACTATATCGCTTGGCGACTCCTGCCACTGCGATTGTGAGTAAGAGTAGACTCTGCCGCTTGAATCCACATAGTCCATTTTTACAGAATTTAGTGAATTGGAACTAAATGCTTTTAAAATCTTTAATGATTTATCTTGACAAGCTGAGGAACTACCGTTAATCTTAATATCTTTTAGAGCAATATTATACTCTGCTACAGGCGGCTTTATAGTTGTACAACCACTAAGGAGTATTGCTAAAATAACTAATATAACTCTCATATCACTTCTCCCCCGGTCCTTTTTTAATCTCTTCTTTTAAAAACAGTAAATCTGCCGGACTTCTCTCATGTCTTTTGAGCGTCTCTTGGATCTCTATAATAAGAGTTTGCATATCCATAAAAGCACTGTTTATTGTCGGCAAAATATCGCTGCTCATCTCTTTTATATTAAACTCCCCACTCTCTAATGCCTTGTTAATAGTATCCATAGCATCCTCTACACTAAGATAACTATCTTTTATTGAGCTAAATGCAGCTGAAATATTATCTTCAAAGCTAATGCTATTATCAACTAGTATCTCAATTTGAGGCATTAATTTATCAAGTTTTTCTGATGCACTATTTAGATTTTTAACTGTACTCTTAAAGTTATTGATTGTCTCTTCGTCTAGTGTCTCATTTATTTTATTCATCATATCCGCACTATTTTTAATAAGCAAAGAGAAGTCTTGTTGATTCTCGTCTCTAAGCAATTCGCGTGTCTTTTGTAAAGTATCTGCTAAATCTTCAAACATATCTATAAATCTGTTCTCTATCTTTACAAAAGTAGATGGAATTGATTTAATAACAGAGTACTCCTTATTCTCCTCTGGAACAAGAGGTTTTGCATCTATTTCATTATTTACTGTAAGGTTTATATAGCTAAGTCCCGTAATACCTTGAGAAGTAAGTTGTGCCTCCGTTGAAGTTTTAACCGGAGTCTCCTTTAGTATCTCAATAAGAACCTCAACCTGCTCTAAATCATCATGACTTATACTAAGTTTTATAACTTTTCCGACACTAAGCCCTTTGTACTTAACGGGAGCATCAATATTTAGACCTAAAACAGATTCGTTAAAATATATAATATATCTCTCTAGTTCACTCTCTTTGGAAGGTTTTACCAACCAAAAACCAAAGAGTCCCATGCCGATAACTCCTAAAATTACCAAAGCACCGACTAAAGCATAATTGACTCTATTGTTCATTAAAGCTTCCCTCTTAGCATATAACTATAACAGCGCATTTTATATATACCCTTTAAAGAAAGTTCTTATAAATTCATTATCAAAAGTTGAAATATTATCAACACTTCCTTCATAGACTATCTTTTTATCATCTATAACAGCAAGTGTATCTATTGTATCATAAATTGACTGTAAATCATGAGAAACCATAACTACCGTTAATTTTAAAATATCGCGTAGTTTAAGTATCAAAGCATCAAAATCTCTTGCAGATATAGGATCTAATCCACTTGTAGGCTCATCTAAAAACAGAAGCTTTGGGTCCATGGCTAATGAGCGAGCAAGGGAGGCTTTTTTCTTCATTCCTCCACTTAGTTGAGAAGGAAAAAGAGAGGCATCATTAGGCTTTAATCCAACAATACTGAGCTTAAAATCAACTATCTCATCAATAGTTTTTCTAGACAAATCACTATACTCAATAAGCGGCAATGCGATATTTTCTCTTAGATTTAAGGAGGAGAAAAGAGCTCCTGCCTGAAATAAAACGCCCCACTGCTGTCTAAGCTCCTGCGCTTGTATGTGGTTAATATTGCTTATGTTATATCCCAATACTTCTATAGTTCCGCTATTTATCTCTTGGAGCATCAACATCTCTCTGACAAGTGTTGTTTTACCGCTTCCACTTGGTCCTACAATGCCATAAATTTCACCCTCTTTTATCTTCATATTTAAACCGTCATGAACTACTTTATCGCCAAAAACAGTTTTTAAATCCGATACTTCAATAATATATTTCATTATATTCCCAAATTTGTAAAAATTATAGAAAAAAGAGCATCACACATAATTACCGCAAAAATTGACTCAACAACACTTTTTTTGGTATTTATTCCTATGCTTTGAGTATCATCTTTTACGCCTAAACCTCTATATATGCCGATAACGGCTATTAAAAAAGCAAAAAACGGACCTTTAAATATTCCTATGAAAAAATGTTTTGCCGCTATTACGTCACTAAATCTATCTATAAATAGAGTTGTACTTATATCTAAATCTTTATAAGCGATAAGCATCCCGCCTAACATGCCCATAATATCTGCGATAAAAATAAGTATGGGCATTATTATCATTAGTGCTATTACTCTTGGAATGACTAAGAATTTATAAGGCTCAAATCCCATAGTTCTCATGGCATCAATCTCTTGTGTTATCTTCATTGCCCCTATCTGCGCAGTAAATGCAGAACCACTTCTTCCGGCTATTACGATAGCGGTAATAAGGGGAGCTAGCTCTCTTAAGATAGAGAGCCCAAGCGTCTCTACAATAAATATATTTGCTCCATAAAGTTTTAGCTGATAAGCGGATTGATAAGCTACAACTAACCCTATTAAAAACGAAGTTATACTTATAATGCTTATAGCTTTTATGCCATTTTCGTTAATTTCAAAAAGTATCTCTTTGTATCTAATATGTTTAACTCTACCGATGTAGGAGATAGTGTTTATAAAAAGCTCTCCAAAAAAAGCCATAAAAGATAAAAAACCTAAGTATTTACTATAGAGCAGTTGAGCTAGCATCTCCAAATAACTCTTTTTTTTCAACCTCTTTATTGCTTCTGTCTTATCTTTGTGCATCTTTATAAGTTTAATCATATCCGTGATATCTTTGCCGGCAGATACAATCTGAAACTCTATATGACTTTGAGAAGTTCTCTCTTGTAAATTATAGACCATCAAAGCAGATGCGGTATCAAAAAAAGTAACTTTACTAAAGTCTAAAATTACTTCTTCTGATTGGTCTAGATTGAGTGTTTCTATTTTTGTTTGAAGTTTAGATATATTGTAGAGGGTTAGCTCTCCTGCAAAAACCAAGAAGAGCCTGTTGTTTTTGTTAGTAATTTCTAAAGATGCGTTATCCATAGCAAGGTGTTAGAAATCTCTCTCAAGTAGTTTATTTACCTTTAAAATCGTAATTATTCTATCCTCTTGCTTGCCGACACCGTCAATTAGTGTATTATCTCCGTTTGCAGTCTCAGGTGCAGGACCTATTCTTGACTTTTTGATTCTAATTGCCATAGTAAGCCTATCTATAACAAATCCTGCTACATCATCCCCATGTCTCATCACTATAAATCTTGTATCTTCATTGTGCTTTTTGGGGCTAAGTCCAAACTTCAAACGAAGATCAATTAGCGGTATAACTGCGCCACGCATATTAAATACACCAACTACATATTTTGGAACCTGCGGAACTCTTGTCCATGGAAACGGCTTAATAATCTCTTGAATTGCCAAAATAGGAACTGCGTACTCCTCATCTCCGATAATAAAGCCAACTAACTGGACTATATCTTCGGAGTGATTTATATCCTCTTCTACTTTATTCTGTTTACTGATAATCTGCTTTAATTTTTCGCTCATTTTAAAAACTCCGATCTAAAATTAATGTTTCTTTGAACTACACTTGAGAGATAGTCTGCAGAATATGGCTTGGTTATATACTCTACCATTCCCGACTCAACACCGCGCATACGATCAGATTTTCCTGTACGTGATGTTACGGCAATTAGAGGCAGATTTTTGTAACGGTTATATTTTTTAATTTCCGTAGCTAATGTATATCCATCCATTCTAGGCATCTCAATATCTACTAATATCGCATCAAAACTATAATCTCCCTGTTTTAAGATGCTTAAAGCTTCTTGCCCATCTCCGGCTTCAACCAAAGTAACTCCAAGAGGTTCAAGCGCTTTTCTCATGATTGTCCTATCTGTCTTGGAGTCATCAACAATCATAACAGTGTAATCACTTGCCTCTGTTTTTTCATGAGTTAACATTGCCGCATCTGATGTAGAGTCTATAGCAGATGCTTTAACGCGTTTTGCCATATCCATTATTGCAATAACATCTACAATAAGCGTAACGCCTCCATCCCCTCGGATTGTAGCTCCAGCAATACCTTCAATGCCTTTTAAGAACTCCCCTAGTGATTTTATAACTATCTCTTCTTGACCTACAAGTGTATCTACGATAAGACCTAGCTTACTTGTGCCTAAGCCAAGAACTACAACGTAAGCATATTCGCTTGTATCAAGTACGCGCTCTACCTCAAAAATATCTCCGATATGAACTAAAGAAAGAACATCTTCGCGAAGCCTCATAACTGAGCGACCCTCTACCGTATAAACTTCATCTGTAGATATTCTTACCGTCTCTAAAACAGATGCAAGCGGAATAGCGTAGTGCTCCTCTTGCACACCGACTAAAAGTGCCTGAATAATGGCGAGTGTCAATGGGATTTTTAGTTTTATAGATGTCCCTACGCCAAGCTCACTATCTATGTCTATTATTCCGTTTAGTTTTTCAATATTGGTCTTGACTACATCCATACCGACACCGCGCCCCGATACGTTTGTAACATTTGCCGCCATAGAGAAACCAGGTTTGAAGATAAGAGTAAACGCATCTTTATCACTCATATTCTCAGCCTCTTTCTGAGTGATGATTCCCTTTTCAAGAGATTTTTTCTTAAGCATATCTACATCAAGACCTTTTCCGTTATCATCTATCTGAATGACAATCTGATTCCCCTCGTTGTATGCTTTTAGCTTAATCTTCCCTGTCTCACTTTTACCATGCTCTAGTCGTACCTCCGGCGTCTCAACTCCATGATCGCATGAGTTTCTTATGATGTGAACTAATGGGTCGCCAACCTCTTCAACGATAGATTTATCAAGCTCAGTATCTTCACCGAATATCTCAATCTCTATCTTTTTATTTAACTCACGACTCAAGTCACGAATCATTCTTGGAAACTTATTAAACACTTTTCCTATAGGAAGCATTCTTGTTTTCATAACCGCTATCTGAAGATCGGTAGTAACAAGAGAGACTATAGAGACAACTTGATTTAGCTCCTCAAGAAATCCCTCTCCTTCGTAGCGCTCTTCAACATCATCATTTATTTTTATAAGCCTATTTTTAGCTAGAACAAGCTCCCCTATTAGATTCATAAGGTGGTCAAGTCTTTTAACATCAACACGTATAGTCTGCTCAACGGCAGATACCTTTTTTGTCGGTGCCGCAGCTTTAACATTATCAGAAGAATCGGAATCCTCCTCTACGGAAGCAGGTTTTGGCGTTGGAGTCACTGCTACCGGAGTTTTTGAAACAGATGCCTCCGGTTGAGGAGTCTCTTTTTCTGATTCATTTGCAGATTTAGCCTCTCTTTTTGCTTTATCCTCAGCTTGTCTCTGCTGCAGGAGTCTCTCAATTTCCGCTTCTAGCTCATCGGGATCCATATTTTCATAGTCTGCTTCATCTTCTTCAGGCTCCTCCTCGATAAGAGGCTCCTCTTTTGCATCTTTTGCGCCTCCGCCGGTACACTCATCAAGTCTGCTAACACAAGCCGAGACATCTATACCGGAGTCAGAACTTGTATCTCGAATGATATTTAAAAGAGCCTTCATTAAGTCGATAGACTCTAAGATGACATCCATAATATCAGCATCAATAATCAACTCCCCATGTCTTGCCTTATTTAAAACATCTTCCATATGATGAGTCAAATGAGTTAAAACATCAAAATTAAGAAAAGATGAGGCACCTTTTATTGTATGCGCAACACGAAATATTCTATTTAAAAGTTCTAAGTCTTGAGGGTTGTGTTCCAACTCTACCAAGTCTTGATCTAGCTGTTCAATCAGCTCAAAGGACTCAACTAAAAAATCTTGTAGTATCTCTTGAAATTCATCCATATTTTAACTCCTACTTTGTATGCGCACGAACTATTCGTGCTACTTCATCATGAAATTCACTTGCTTTAAATTTAACTAGATAACTCTCGCCACCTGCTTCAGCACCTCTCTCTTCACTAAAGTGACCGCTGATAGATGTGTTAAAAACAATCGGTATAGTACTAAACCTCTCATCCTCTTTTGCATTTGCCGCAAAATGAAATCCATCCATTCTAGGCATCTCCACATCAGAGATTATTATTTTGAGTCTCTGGGATAAATCTTTACCGTAGAGTTCATATAGCTCATCAAGCTTCTCTAAGCCCTCTTCTCCATCCCTCGCTTCAAGAACATCAAAGCCCATATTAACAAGTGCCTCTTTTACAATTTTTCTAGCTGTTGAGCTATCATCTAAAATAAGGGCTATCCCTGAAAACATCTCATCTTTAGAGGCGATAAAGTTTGTATCGGGCTCATAAAGACCCAAATCCTGTATAACACTCTCTAGATCTAATATAAGAAGAACATTATCCCCTTCTATTTTAGTAACACCCGTTATCTTGCTGCCATCAAGAGTAGTATTGTCACTTACAAAAGATGCAGGCTCTATATCTGCCCAACTTATTCTTCTAATTCTTTTTGCTTCATGAACTATAAACCCGATAAGCACATTATTAAACTCGGTAATTATTACTCTAGAGTTTTTTTGTAAATTCTCAGGCTCATCTATCCTCATCCATTTTGCTAAATTCACTACAGGTATAACAACACTTCTTAAGTCAAATATACCCTCTATAAACTCAGGAGTTCCGGGTAGTTCTGTTAGCTTTGGTAATTTTATTATCTCTCTAACTTTTGAAACATTAATTCCATAAATCCCTTCATAGACTCTGTCTTCTTCTTGCTTAAAGATTCGGAAATCTACAAGTTCCATCTCATTAGAACCGATTTTTAACGAACTTTCTATATTCATACTTTAATTCCCTTTTGAGAAATTTTTTTCTTGCAAAAACTGTAAGCTATTTTTTGATTCTACTATAAAATATCTTTGATTGCACGCAAAAGCACTTAAATTTATATAGATAAAATCTTTTAGCCTTATAGTTTTGTTTTGATGGAAATGTCCCTCTATAAAGTAGTCGCAACTAAATTTGCTATCCAATCTTTTTGAGATAAAACTCTCAAATCCTAAAAACTCTTTGCAATCATTTTTTTTACTCAAGTAGGTATCAAGACGCTTTAAAATAGCATGGTTAGTTAAAGAGTCAATAATCCTTAGTATATAGAGAACTAAAGGGTTTCTAATCAGTGACGTATAGACTCTATAGCCAAAATCACTCTCTATATCACCATGACACAGCAGAACTTTTTTGCCATGAGCTGTACATGTAAGAGGCTGGGCGGAGATTGGAAACACTTTTGCATCCGGAAAAACATTTTTAAGATTAAAGTCGTGGTTTCCCTCAATATATATTACCTCTACTCTTTTAGATATCTCGTTTATAAGCCCAATCGCCTCTTGATTTACAATTTGCGTATAGGGTATCTCTCCAAAAAGCGCATCAAAGATATCGCCCATCAAAATAAGCTGTGTGGGAAGAAGTTTTTTTGCGTAAATATCTTTTAAAAAATCTAAAAAATCAGGGCGTTTATGTGAATAGTGCGCATCCGCTACAATAAATGCGCCCTCTTTTATCTCTAAATCATGGGACATAAGCAATATTTGGTATCCCCAACTCTTCATCAAGCCCCATCATAAGGTTTGCATTTACTACTGCTGCAGATGATGCACCTCTCATTAGGTTGTCAATTGCACTTGAGATAAAAAGAAGATTGCCTCTCCTTTTTACATAGATATCACAAAAATTTGTTCCCGCTACGTTTTTCATGTCAACCGGATTTTTACTAGCTCTCACATATCTTGCATCTCTATAGTAAGTCTCAAGAAGTTCATGCGCATCAAAATCTCCCTCTACTTGGATATAGATAGAGCTAAGCATTCCACGTGTTATAGGGCATAAATGAGGAACAAAATTAACCTCATCAAAATCAACACCGAGTTTTTGTGCAATTTCAGGTGCATGTCTGTGTGCAAAAGGATTATAAGCAAAAAGATTATCATTAATATTTACAAAGTGCGTTGTCTCGCTTAGCTTTTTTCCAGCTCCGCTCACACCCGTCTTTGCGTCAATTATAATAGGAGTATTTTTTACTCTTTTATCCATAAATGGAAGCACTCCTAAAATTGCAGATGTCGGAAAGCATCCCGGATTTGCGACTAAAGAAGCTGACTTTAGCTCTTTGTAAAAAAGTTCCGGAAGCCCATATACAGCGCGATGGAGATTCTCTGCATCTGTATGAGGACAGTAAAATGCTTCATAAATATCCTGAGGAAGTCTATAATCGGCTGAGAGATCAACAACTTTTACACCTTTTTGTATAAGAGGTTTTACGTAAGCCATTGCGCTCTGATGAGGAACAGCCAAAAAAACAAGTTCACAACTCTCTTTACACTCATCAATATCGGCTTTTTTCACCACTAAATCAGAGACTTTATTTAGTGATGGATGGAGTGCGTCTAGAGTCGTTGCCCCCTCCGTATTTGCAACATAAGAGAGGTTGAATTTTGGATGATGGATAAGAATTTTTAAAAGTTCAAGCCCTGTATAGCCGCTTGCACCGATAACTCCAACATTAATGACACTCAAAAACTATCTCCTGATATCTTACTTCTATTATCTCAAACTCTTTTGTTCCGCTTGGTAGATTAATCTTAACATCATCTCCCTCTTCGCGCCCTAGAAGCTGTTTTGCCATAGGTGAGTTAAAAGAGATAAGCCCCATATCAGGGTTTGATTCACATCCGCCTACAATAGTATATGTAAACTCTTCATCACTCTCAACATCGCATAGCGTAACGGTTGAGCCAAAACTAACTCTTGAGTGTTCAAGTTCAGTAGGATCAACAATCTTTGAGGAGCTTATCAACTCTGCGAGCTCAGCTAATCTCATGTCAATATGCTTTTGCTGCTCTTTTGCTGCATGATACTCGGAATTTTCCTTCAAATCGCCATGCTCAAGCGCCTCTTCTATCGCCTTGACCACGGCAGGTCTTTTTACGTTTTTTAAATCTTTTACTTCTGCTTGGAGTTTGTTGTATCCAAACAGCGTCATAGGCTCTATTTTTTCCATAAATCAAGTCACCCTGCAATTATAAATTTTTCACTCATTATACCAGACTTTATTAACCCGCACTCACTCTTGAGAGGTCAAACTCTATCTTCTCATCTTTGCACTCTATAGTTATTAAGCAACCTTTTTTGCTTATCTTTTTTGCTTTTTTTATATTTTTAAGCAGCTCTCTGTTCTCCTTTGAGAGCGGATCATGTGCGTAGAGAGTTTCATTATCTATAAAAAATATTCTCCCACCGCCGCAGCCATCGCCTATAATTCCCTCACAAACAAGTGGATTACTTAAATCAAAACTACTAATCACTAAACACTCCTTAGCTTGAGACTATCTTTTTAACAGCCTCTGAACACATCATAAGCCCAAAACTGCCTGTAACTCCTACAAAACTGCCCTTTTCTTTTACTTTTGCCTCTTCTGAACTAAATATAACTTTGTACTTTTTCTTAAAGCCTCGTTTTTTCAACTCATAGCGAATTTTTGAGCCAAACTTATCTCCGTAACTCTTCCAGATATCATCTACGCATATCTTTGTAGGATCAACTCTTTTTGCAGAACCAAAAGCGGAGATAAGCTTCTTGTGGCATTTTTGCGCAAGTGCGACCTTTGCCTTAGTATCATCTATCGCATCAAGCACTAAATCATACTCCTCAAAGTCAAAATTTCTTACCCACTCCTCATCTATCTTAGCGCATATACTTTTTACTGAAGGGTAGTGGCTCTTTAGAGCTTCAACTTTAAGTTCGCCTAAATGAGACTCTGAGTGCATTTGACGGTTTTGGTTACTCTCTTCATAGCTATCATAATCAACGATTGTTATATCGCCCACTCCGCTTCTAAAGAGACAATCCAAGCAGTGTCCGCCGACCCCACCCACTCCAAGAAGCAAAATTTTTGCACTTTGAAGTTTTAAAAAATCATCTCCAAGAAGAGATTTTACGCGCGCATATCTCAACTTAATCCTCTATCCACTCTTTTAATTTCTGCATGCTTTTGTATGCACTCATATCGAGCTTTATTGGAGTTATTGAAATATTTCCCTCTCTTATCGCCTCATAATCACTTATGCCTTCTACTCCATTGCGAGCAGAGAAGTTAAGCGGATGAGTTCCAAGCCAGTAGTACTCCTCGCCTCTTGGGTTTCTATGGAGATGGGAGTCGTTTGCGTAGAGTCTGTATCCGGCGTATGTTATCTTCATTTTTGCATATTTGTTATCGGTAGAGTCAAGATCAGGTGGGATATTTACATTTAAAAATTCTCTCTCTGGTAGTGGAAATGAGCCATCTTTTATCTTTAAAACAAGTTTTTTAATGCTCTTTCTTGCTAAAGTAAAATCACCTTCTGGATCTGTAAAGTCCATGACTTGGCTTATTGCAATAGAAGGAATTCCATGTAAAACACCCTCCATAGCACCCGCGGCAGTTCCTGAATATGTAATATCTTCGCCCATATTTGAGCCTCGGTTTATCCCGCTAATAAGCAGGTCAGGCTTTTGATCTACAAACATCGTACTAAGCGCAAGATAGACACAATCACTTGGAGTTCCATCATCTAGTTTAAAAAAATCATCACAAATGCCAACAAAGCGAAGCGGGCGAATTATTGTAAGGGAGTGTCCGCATGCAGACTTCTCACTTGCAGGAGCTACTACCGTAACTCTTACGTCCTCTATCTCCTTTAGTGCTTCTACTAAGTTTAGCAATCCTTTTGCCTCATAGCCATCATCATTAGTTACTAAAATTCTATATATTTTTTTCATAATGGTATTTTACTATTAGTAGTTGCAGATGAGCTTAATTTTAAAACAAACAATATAGTGGCATAAAAAATGCTATTTGTCATATATGAAAATAGTACTTCTTACAATTATTTTTTCCATATCTATTTTTGCTTCATCAGTTTCAAGTATTGAAAAAAACTACGAGCAGTTAAACAAAAAAATAGATCATATCTCTAAAAAACTCTCTGCTGAAGAGAAGGTTGCTATCTACTATCTAGTGCTCTCAACTCATGAGAAGATAGCAACCGCGCTATCGCTTGATAAGACAAAAGCTGCTTCAATTGAGAATCTTAAAAAAGAGACTCTTAAAAAACTATCAGCACTTCCAAAAGAGAATAAAAACATAAGCCAAAAAGAGACGCAAGAGCTTATAGCTCTATATGAGAAAATGAGTCAAGACGGGCTGCTTCTTATTGAAGAGAAACCTAAATATATCTCTCCTGAGGTTATATATAAAGATAGAGTACTCTACAGAGATAAAATAATATACAAAGAGCAACCCGTAAATAACTCCTCATACTTTTATATCGCCCTCTCATTGTCGCTTGCTCTAGCGATAAGTTCTATTGTTGCCTACTATATTTTTAATTTAAGAGCAAAAAAAACAAAAATAGAGATACATAATAGTCAAAACTCTCTACATAGCGTGCAAAAAGAGAACCTGATGTTAGAGAATATGATGCAATCTCTAAAAAACCAAAACAGCTCTCTTACTGCCGATGTGCAACAAATCTCAAGCCTTCTAGAAAAAAGAGAGAGCGAGAATACTACTTTACTAGAGAAAAACAGAGAATTAAAAGGTGAGATAAACGAAGTAAAAAGCTCATGTGAGCACTCATTAGTAGCGCTACATGAAAAGATAAAGAGTTTAGAGAAGGAGAAGTTATCTCTAGAAGCAGAACTAAAAAAGAGCCTTGGAGTAAAAAGCCAACAAGCTTCATACAGAGATGATTTAGAGTCACTTAAGCAGAAGAGTCAGGAGATATTCGGTGTTTTAGACACTATCTCAGAGATAGCAAATCAGACAAATCTACTCGCACTCAATGCTGCCATAGAAGCAGCCCGCGCAGGTGAGCATGGAAGAGGATTTGCGGTTGTTGCCGATGAAGTGCGAAAATTAGCAGATAAAACGCAAAGCGCGCTAAGTGACGCAAGAGCAGAAATATCCTCTATTGGCGATGCGATATCAGCACTAAATGTTATGGACTAATGCAAAGCCTTGACATTAGAACTTCTATTAGTGTAAAATTACAACATCAAAATGTGTGAATAATTCTTACACTGTTTCCCAAACACTTCTGACAAAAGATACCCACGGGCAAAATCTAAAAACATTAAGGTAGCTACCATATGAGTGAAAACACTCCACAACAACCTCGCAAAACAAACAACAAAAACAACACAAAAACAAGAACGCACACTCCGGTAAAAGGCGTAAGTGTAGAAGATTTACGCGTAAAAGGCATAGATGAACTTACATCAATGGCTCTTAAGCTAAACATAGACAATCCAAACGAACTAAAACGTCAAGACCTTATCTTTGAGATACTAAAAGCTCAAACAGAGCAAGGAGGATTTATCCTCTTTAGCGGTATTTTAGAGATTATGCAAGACGGATACGGATTTATACGCTCAATAGACAAAAGCTTTGATGAGAGTATCAATGATGCCTATGTATCAAATACTCAAATCAAACGTTTTGCTCTTCGTAACGGAGATATTGTCACGGGGCAAGTTAGACCTCCAAAAGAGCAAGAGAGATACTACGCGCTTATTAAGATAGAAGCCGTTAACGGACTCCCTCCTGAAGAGAGCAAAAAAAGACCTCTCTTTGAAAACCTCACTCCACTTTATGCAACTGACCAAATCAAACTTGAATATAGAGAAAAAGGCTTGACGGGTCGTATGATGGATCTTTTTGCTCCTATTGGAAAGGGGCAGCGTGGGCTTATCGTTGCACCTCCAAGAAGCGGTAAAACAGAGCTTTTAAAAGAGATTGCTCACGGTATAACACATAACCATCCTGAGATAGACTTAATGGTTCTGCTAGTTGATGAGAGACCTGAAGAGGTAACCGACATGGAGAGAAGCGTTAAGGGTGAAGTTTATAGCTCTACTTTTGATATGCCTGCAAAAAATCATGTAAAAGTTGCGGAGATGGTAATAGAAAAAGCAAAAAGACGAGTTGAGCTTGGACGTAATGTTGTTATTCTTCTTGACTCAATCACACGTCTTGCTCGTGCCTACAATACGGTTACACCTTCAAGCGGTAAAGTTTTATCGGGTGGTGTTGATGCAAATGCACTTCATAAACCAAAGAGATTCTTTGGAGCTGCTAGAAACATAGAAAATGGCGGAAGCTTGACTATTATTGCAACTGCGCTTGTAGATACTGGAAGCAGAATGGATGAAGTTATCTTTGAAGAGTTCAAAGGTACCGGTAACTCTGAGGTTATTCTTGACCGCAAAATTGCAGACAGAAGGATCTTCCCTGCTATAGATATTTTAAAATCAGGAACTAGAAAAGATGAACTGCTTATCGGTCCTGAAGTACTTCAAAAAGTATTTATCCTCCGTCAAATGATTCACAAACAAGAAAACGAGATTGAAGCGCTTAAGTTTGTCTATAGCACAATGGGCAAAAAAGCTACAAACGAAGAGTTCTTAGAAAGTATGAATACCAACTAGTAATGAGAGTCGGCGTATTTGACAGCGGGATAGGCGGCTTAACAGTTGTAAAATCTCTGCTTGAACATCAGCTTTTCGCAGAGATTATCTACTTTGGAGATACGGCGCGCGTACCATACGGTATCAAAGACAAAACTACTATTGTCCGTTATGCTATAGAGGCCGTAGAGTTTTTTAAAAACTTTGAACTTGACCTTATAATCGTTGCATGTAATACGGTAAGTGCACATGCACTTGAAGAGATGAAAGAAGCCTCCTCATGCCCTGTTATAGGTGTTGTTGAGGCTGGAGTATTAGCAACGGCAAATGCACTAAAAAATAAAAACTCAAATGTACTAATCCTTGGAACAAAAGCAACAATAAACTCAAAAGCTTATGAAATTGGGCTAAAAACAGAGGGCTTTTACAATCTGCAAGCAAAAGCAACGGGTCTTTTTGTCCCTATTGTCGAAGAGGAGATATATGAGGGCGAGGTTTTAGAAGCAACGTTTAAGCACTATTTTAAAACAATTACCGCTCCTGATGCAATCATCCTGGGATGTACTCATTTTCCTCTTATCTCAGAGGCTCTGCAGAACTATTTTAGCAAAACAAGCCTGCTTATCCACTCTGGCGATGCAATAGTGGAGTATTTGGAAAAAGAGTTTGAGTTAAAAAATAGATATAAAAATCCAAAGCTAGAATTTTTTGCCTCAGAAAGTCCGGACTCCTTAAAAAACATAGCTAAAAAGTGGCTTGATATTTAATATTTTACTTTGTAATAAACATATAAAAAGGTTTTCCTGCTAATTGCATATCTATCCATACGCCGTTATTACTGCCTATTTTAGAACGAACCTCTTCTATTGAGGTGTATGTTTTAGGGAGTTCAAATATCACTTTAATTTCTTTATTTAAAAAAATTGTTTTAGCACTTCCCGTTATAACATTACAAAACTCCCCTACTCCGTCCATGATGCTTGCACTGTCACTCTCCTCAATCTTCTCACCAAGAAATGACTCTATGGCAGTAAGTGCTATCTCTTTTGGAAACAGAAGCGCAAAATAGCCATCTAAATCACCGCTAAAGTGCATAACTGCAATGACTATCTCTTCTTTTGAGTCCACATCAAAGTTCTTTATTGTATGTGAAAGCTTTTGAGCCTCTAACCCTGTAAAGGAGACTAGTGTCTCAACTGCCGTATCCATAAAAACTGGAAGGTTTATTATAAGATTTTTTGATAAAGAGAGTGTTTGATTTTGAGAGTTCTCATTTTTTTGATAACCATCGTTAATTGAGCTGTGAGTAATTATAATATCGCTTGTTTTCTCTTTTGAAAGTTCTTCAAACTTTTTCTCATCACTCACGACAACAATTGTATATCCATACTTGGATAACTCTTTTGAGAGCTGCTTTGCATTTTGTTCATCTTCATCATATAGTAAAACGCGTAAATCTTTTTTATATGACTTTGGCTCTAAAAAAAGCTTTGCTGCTGCAATATTTTTAAACAGTTTTACCCTAGTATCTTTTGAGAACATCTTTAAATGTTTATAAAGGGGAATAGTGTAGTCGATCAACGCAACTTTAAGCTTGAATTTACTACTAAGAGCATCAAGCTTTTTTATAAAAGTAGTTAAACTTCTTTTATCTTGACTCTCATATATTGCACCTTCTAGGGAGATAACAACAATTTCAACTCTTTTTTTTGCCATATCCAGCTGATTTGCAATTGAATCTACAAGAGCAGAGGTTCTAGAGTCTTCTATAATCCCCCTATAACTAAACTTAAGCATACAGTCCCTCTAAAATAAATTTACCTATTCTACCATCGAGTAAATTAAAATTGGATATATTAAAGTTTAATCCTACAAATGTTAAAATCACTTTACTTAAAAATGGAGAGTGCAATTGAGAGAGAGTTCAGAAGTATTAGCAAGAAAGTACAGACCAAAAAGTTTTGATGAGCTTATAGGTCAAGAGACGATTTCTCAAACTCTCTCTCTTGCGCTTGACGCCAACAGGCTCTCCCATGCATACCTCTTCTCGGGACTAAGGGGGAGTGGAAAAACTTCTACAGCGCGTATATTTGCCAAGGCACTAATTTGCGAAAAAGGGATAACTCACCAACCTTGTGGAGTTTGTCAAAACTGTACACTCTCTCTTGAGAATCGTCATATGGATATAGTAGAGATGGATGCGGCATCAAATCGCGGTATAGATGATATTCGAGAGTTGGTTGAGCAGACTAAGTATAGACCATCTTCTGCTCGATTTAAAATATTTATAATTGATGAAGTGCATATGTTGACTGCTCCTGCATTTAATGCCCTTTTAAAAACACTTGAGGAGCCTCCCTCTTACGTAAAGTTCATACTTGCTACTACAGACCCGCTAAAGCTGCCTGCAACAATCTTAAGCCGTACTCAGCACTTTAGATTTAAATCTATTGCAACAAATAAAATTGCAGACCATTTGGCTCATATTTTGAACCTTGAAGAGATAAAATATGAGCCTGAGGCTTTAGAGATTCTTGCAAGGAGCGGGAATGGAAGCCTTAGAGACACTCTTACACTCATGGATCAAGCTATCATATACTCCAAAAATCATGTAGATGTTCGCACTGTTACGGATATGCTAGGTCTTGTTGATCCTGATTTTATAAGAAAACTCTTTGACGCTGTTTTTGCAAAAGATTACGCCGCTCTTGTTGAGTTGACAAAGGTTTTAGAAGATTATGAAGCAGAGATGGTGGTAGATGAGCTTATAGCATACCTAAAAGAGAGAATGTATGCCAATGATGCCCTCTTCTCTACCCTTGTGTTAGATAGATTTTTTAGAATATTAAGTGATTCTAAATATCTCTTTAGCATAAATGCAGATGGCTCTTTTGTGCTCTCACTTATATTTTTCAAAATGGTAGAGGCACTTAGTATAAAAGAGGTCGATCAGATGATAGAGTCGCTTCAAAAAGAGATTCATACGCCATCCATCTCATGTAGTCCCACTTTACAAAAAGAGGAGATAGAAGCTCAAAGCCAAGAGGAGCCTTTAAAACCTTCGCAAGATAGAGAGAAAGCTGCAGATTCTTACACAAAAATGTTTGCGCAGCTTATCGCTAAACTAAAAGATAGAAACCCTGAGCTTGGCGAGTGCTTTGAGAGAAGTATATACTTTATCTCTTTTGAACAAGGCGTACTCAAGTGGGAGAGCTGTGCAAATGAGGAGTGTAAAAAGATTTTAACACATGGATACTCTGTTGTAAAGCAGTTTGTAAGAGAAGTTTTTGGATTTGACACAAAGATAAAGCATGAAGCGTGCACAAAAGAAGTTGAAGAAGAAAAAGAGGATGATGAAGAGGTAGAAAAACTATCAATGCCATACTCTCAATCAACATCAATGATTGAGGATGCGGAGATGGGAGGGAGTGCTAGTTGTGTAACAGATTGTCAAAACAACGATGCACCGAGAGTTGTTGATGCATCGGAGATAAAAGATGAGCCAATAGTTCAAAAAGCCGTGGAACTTTTTGAAGCTAAAAGGATGACTATTCAGTCAAAAATCTAACTCTTTAGCATACTCTCAATACTAAAGCTAAAGGTAGAGCCTTTTTTAAACTCTGAAGTTATCTCTAACGATGAACCTAACAGTTTTAAAACATATGTAACCATAGCCAGTCCTAATCCCATGGAGTTATCCCAACTATTTTTATCTACTCTATAAAATTTATTTGTAATTTTTTTAAGATGTTGCTCTTTTATCCCTGTTCCGCTATCTTTAACTGAGAGTTTATTGTTTTTTAGAGTAAGAAAAACATCGCCGCTTGAGTATTTCATGGCATTATCTATTAAGTTGTCTATAACAAGTTCAAGCATAGTCTTATCGCTAAAAAGAGTCAACTTCTCAACTTTGACCACTATCTCTCTATCCCTATATTTTGATTCAAAGTTTGACGCAATCTCTAAACAGAGTGAATTTAGCTCAAACTCACTTTTGTTTATTGTCAAATCCTCATTCTCAAGCTTAACAGACAAAGCCAGCCTATCTAGCATTTTTGATATTTTATCACCGTTACTGCTGATTTTGCTTAAAAATTTATCTCGAATATTTTGCGGCATTTGTGCATCTTCTTTAATTGTCTGCGCATATCCAATAATTGCCGCAACAGGATTCTTAAACTCATGTGAGAGCGCTGAGAGTATATCGTTTCTCTGCTTATTCATAAGCCTTAGTTTTGCCATATGTTTTGCTTTTTTCTTCTCATTTTTGCTCAATTTTTTTACCAGATTTTTCAAAAGTAAAGAGATTTGCAAAAACTCATAAAAATATTTTGTTTTAATTATGGCTTTGTAATTTTTGTTTGAGACCTCATCGAGATAGTTTGTAATCTGCTCAATATCATAAACTACCTTTTGGCTCATAGCTTTAGAGACAAAAGCTCCAATAACTATAATTACCATAAATACAAAAAAGAGCTTTGTCCACAAAGAGTAAAAATCATACATAATTTGCGCCAAACTCATAGAGAGTCTTATATATATCTGCTCATCTTTATAAATAGTTTTTTTTGCAATATATAAAAAATCTGCCTTTAGTGTATTTGAGTATCTTACTGTATCGCCGTACTCTTGGCTATTTGAGAGCATTACTTCAAATCTTGAAGTATGATTTGCCATCTCCTCTTTATCCGCATCCGTTTCTGCTAAAACAGTACCCTCTTTTGATATAACAGTTACTCTTAGGGCTGTTTTTTCGTTGATTTGAGCCACAACATCATCCAAATTCTCAACACTATTTAGGCTTATCTCCATAAGTTCAATAGCATGCTTTAAATGATTTTTATTATGCTCTATTATTATATCTTTTAGAGTTATGTAGCTGATTACTGATGATATAAGAAGTGCTGTTATAAAAAGAAGTAAAAATTTTAGTATAAATATCTGATGTATTTTTAGCACAACTTGTATCCTACTCCGCGGACTGTTTGTATATACTCTTTTGTTTTATCCGGGTCGATTTTCTCTTTTAGTCTATTTATGGCAACATTTACGGTTCTGTATTGATACTCATCGCTCTCCCCCCATACACTCTCAAGGAGATAGTCACGATCAAGTACCCTGTTTTTATTTAAAATAAACTCACATAAGAGGTTAAACTCAAGTTTTGTAACATCTACTTCTCTACCCTCTACACTTAATGTCCTAGAGCTTCTATCCAAGAGCAAATCTCTGTGAGAGAACACTCCATCTTCTATCTTTCTTGAAGTTCTTCGCAAAATTGCTTTTATGCGCAGCATCAGCTCTTTCATATTGAAAGGTTTTGTTATATAGTCGTCACCGCCTCTTAAAAAACCCTCCTCTATCTCACTATCATGATTTTTTGCACTAAGGTATATCACAGGTGTGGAAAATCCATCTGCTCTAAGAGTTTGAACAAACTCGCTACCTTCAACTCCGGGGAGATTTCTATCCATTATAAGAAGATCTATATCCTCTTCAACAAGAATCTGTTCAACACTTTTAGTGTTTAAAAAGCCTATGACTTCATACCCCTCTTTTTGCAGATTGTACTCAAGAAGCTCTAGTATATCCTCTTCATCCTCTACTACTACAATTTTTGCACTCATGTTTTAAGAATTCCTAATTAAATTTTATACTATTGTAACCAAAAAGGGTCTCTTTTTCATTACACTAAAAATATTTAACTCTCAATCCAAGCATCTGTTTTTATAATAGTATCATCATCAAATATCTTAAGCTTAAATGCACTCTCACATCTGCCTTTGCTAATATCCAAGATGGCTATTTGCATTATTTTTTTACACTTTTTTGGAATATCAAAATGTCCTCTCATGCCGGTAAGAAACTGCTTTAGCGGCACTTTTTCATCCATACCGATTACATTATCACGACAACCAGTAAGCCCGATGTCTGTGAGATATGCGGTGCTATTTACTATCTGAAAATCATCAGTTCCAACATGGGTATGTGTTCCGATTATTGCACTAACTCTTCCCATAAGAAGCATCATCATAGCTCTTTTTTCACTTGTAGCCTCTGCATGAAAATCTATAAAAATATTTTTTACACCATCTGCATGTAGAGCCTCTACACTCTCTTTTGCGCATCTAAAAGCATTGTCTGTATATGGCATGGCAAAGTGCCCCATAAGGTTTAAAACACCAAGCCTCTCCCCTGCAACATCATAAATCTTGCAGCCCGTTCCGCTAACTTCCTCTGGATAGTTATGGGGTCTTAAAATCTCATGCGTTGCAAAAAGCGCCTCTACCTCTTTTTTATCCCACGAGTGATTTCCGCCGCTCATGCAGTCCACACCGTAACTTACAACCTCGTTTGCATTCTTGGCTGTCAAACCAAAACCGTGAGAAACATTCTCATAATTTGCAATAACAAAATCAATCCCATGCTCTTTTTTTAGCTTTGGCAGATAACTCTTTAACATATCTCTACCGGGACTTCCTACTATATCGCCTATAAATGCTATTCTCAAATACTATCCTTTTTTAAAATATTTTTTATCATCTAAGATAATTCATGATTTTTTGATTTTTTTGTATATATTGTCTGTTTTTCATTTTCTTTTTGCCTCTAATATTTTATATTATTTATCACTTATTAATGTACCAAAGATAGAGTCAATATATCTATCTTCTAATTCTCTATCAAATTTTTGCTCCCTTGATGTTTCTCTCCACAAATCATAGTCATCTCGATTATGCCCCATCTCATCAGCTCTTTCATGTAAGTGCTCGTAGTCAATATTGCAACCAAATGATTCATTAAACTCATTCAATATATTAATAATCTCTGCACCATCATAATGTTTGTCTATTGCCTGTGCGACACTATCAGCATAGCTTTCAATACAATCAATAAAATAATCTTCATTATCTTTAAAATACTCATCAAATCCAAGTATTGTATCTTTGCAATAAAGTAAACACTCTATATCTTCATCATAATCAATATTATTTTCTTTTAAATAATCTAAAAGCTCAAATATTACTTTTTCTTTTGATTTAATATTATATTTATCTATCAATGCGATTAAACTTGGTTTATCTTGACCTGAAGTAATAAAGATTTCTTTTAAATTCACATTTTTAAGTGTCTCTATAATAAAACTTTGTATTTCACTGCTTGATACAAACCTATTATGCAACATCCATAGTTGAGCTGAAATGTTTGGTGTATTTGGTTTCATAACTTTTTTATTGTCAGAAGCATATATGATTTTTATAGAAGTTGTTTTGATATCGTTAGTCAGTTCAATAGATTTTAAAGCTAACTTTTTTTCTAAATCATTATCAATGTTTATCTTATGCTTGTCAAAAATATGCTCTGTTGTTTCATTTGGATTTCTAAAAGCATAAAAAGCTTGATTGAAATAAAGCAAATTATCAATGAGCATCTCTTTTATTGAAGTGCTATTATTTATAAGAGATATTATAAAATCCCTAATTGAAGGATTGTGAAATGAGACAATAGATTGCTTGCCATCGTCCATAGTAATTTTTGTAAAATTATTATCTAATTCTTTTATAGCACTATCAAAATCCGAAGGTGTCGTTGAAAAATTGTATTCCTTAGCCATAGTTTTATAAAATTTATGGAATGCTGATTTAAGCTCATCAAGCAAGATTTCATTACTTGAAATAGCGAGTTCATACAATACACATTTTGCACTGTTTGATAATTTTTCAAAGGCTTCTTCCCATATACTTTCAGGATTATCAAATTTACTTATTACATAAGTTGGATATTCGTCATCACTTACTAATTGTTCAATATCTTTTTTAGTAATATATTCGATTAAACGAGGATTGTAATTCTGATGTTCAATTATAGTTTGGTATGTCTTATCTTTTAAAAGTGCATTAATATATTCAAGCTCTAAATCAGAATAGAATAAATGATTATAAAAAATTTTAGCCTTAATTAGTTTTGTATAATTTCCTAAATCAAGTGTGCACTTCGCAAGTTCTAAACCACCATTATCTAACTTTTTGTAAGTATGTTTTGCCTGATTTAAGATGTATTCTCTTGTTGTTAAAATAAACTTTTTACTTTTATCTTTTTTTACATACTCTATAAAACTAATTAAACTATCATCTTCATTTTTTTCCAATCTATCTTCTAAAAAATTTCTACCAAGAAAATCATCAAAATAAAATAGTTGCTTTGTGTCTTTTTTGAGAAGTCCCCAAGCTTCTGAAATATTATTTGAAATAAATAAAAACTCAAATTCTTGTTGAATGTATTGAAAACTTAAGATATCGGCTAAGGTTGTTTTACCTATACCAGGAACTCCTGATATTACACAGTAGTTATTCTTATTTAAAATATCAACTGCATTATTATAGCTTTCATTAAGAACATATATTTTTAATTTATTTTGGATTTTTTGTAATTTATCAGTACTTCTATTATAGGAGCCACTATGAAGTAAATAAGTGAGAATTGATGTACTATTAAACCATAATTTGTAGTGTTTTTTTTCAACATCTTCAAATTTCCCAAGTAAGTTATTAATATCATTTTTTCCGTATATATCAGATATTGAGACAATATAGGGAGAAAAAAGATTTAAAATAATTTGTTTATTTGCTGGAGTCAACCCAAAAGATGTCATTACAATATATCTTGTAGGATTAAGTTTTTTGACTTTTGATAATTCTTTTTTTAACTCAGTTTCCAAAGAAGAAAAACTATCTTTTGTAAATCGTTTACATTGAAAAATTAATTTATCAACACCTTGAGCATACCGAAAGTCTATACCTCCATCTTTCCCCTCAGTAAAACTTTCTAATGTTATACACAATTCTTTCTGTAATAAATCTCTGCAAAGTTCTTCAAAATCTATTGGAGATAAATTTTTAAAGTCATAGTTTTGACTCATTTTTTTCCTTTTTTAATTCACTCATCCCCAGCACTAACCTTCACACCAAAAGTCACTCATTGTCATCTTCATCTGCAGCATTAAAGTTTACATTTTATCTAAATTAAAATTTCATATGACTTTTTATCACTTAACCCTATATTGTTCTTTTGCCGTTAATTTTCTGTCTTTATTTTACCCATTTTTCAACCTCTCCAAAACTTCTAAAGCTTCCATCTCAAACCTTGAAAATGCAAACCACTTTTTACCGAGGTCTTTAAGGCTTGCTCCTATGTGGTAAATCTCTGTACCGTCAATTATCAAAAATCTATCGTGAGCTTTTTTAAACTCTTGTAATTCTATATTTTTATATTGTGAGTTGTATTTTTGAAAATCAAAACGCAACTGTTTTGAGATATTTTGAGTATAGATTTTTATTTTTAAATTTTGGTATTTACTAAAGAGTGTAAAAATGGTGTCATCTATATAGTTATCTATAAGCACCACTTCACTTTTTGCACTCTTTAGCAAATCGTTCACAAAAACATAGGCATCATAAATTTGACCATCGAAAAGTATCCCTTGTTTGGGTTTGAGGGTTGTGTTTTGAAGTCCATTTGATATGTTTTCAACTTTTGATTTTAAAATCACCACCTCACTTTCAAGCTCTTTAAATCTTTGATTTGTTATTTTTTCAGAGTTTATTACATACCCATTAGTAATATAGCTTTTTATTATTGAGGTTGCCCATTGTCTAAATCTTACACCTTTTTGTGATTTAACCCGGTAGCCGACTGAAATAATTACATCTAAATTATAGTACTCAACATTGTATGTTTTGCCATCATGAGCAGTTGTCGCAAAATTTGCGACAACTGAGATTTTCTCAAGCTCACCATCGCTAAATATATTGCCTATATGCTTTCCTATAGTTTTTACATCTCTATCCAAAAGCTCTGAAATTTGATTTCTATTAAGCCATACTGTTTCACTTTCAACAGAGACATTAAGCTCAAGTTCACCATCATTATAAATTACTATATCTGAGCTATTTTCTTTATTCATCGTTCAAATCCAAATATTATTTGATAAATCATACCAAACTAATTTATTTTCATTGAAAAATATGTCAATTTGAAATATTTTGAATCTTAAACTCCTGTTATCAACCCTTACGCCCTTAAATACTTCAGCACTGCTTTTATAATGTCGTCATCGTCTTTTGAGTCTGATTTAATGCTCTCTTTTTTCTCATCCATGTAGGCAAATGTAATGTTTTGTCCATAGTTAGAGACACTCTTTACCCTCTTATGCAGACTCAAAAGCTTAATGACCATCAGTTCAAAGAACTGCTTTGTAGGGGTGTCTAGCTCGCCGAAGCGGTCTATGACTTCCTCTTGGATTTCATATATCTCTACACTATCTTCGCATGCTGAGAGTCGCCTGTATATATCTAGACGGAGTCTATCCTCTTTTACTACCTCATCTGATATAAATGCCGAAATAGTTAGCTTTATATCTACTTTTACCTTTTCACTCTCTGCCTGATTGCTTAAAAGTTTTATGGCATCTTCCAACATTCTAAGATACAAAGAGTAACCGATATTTTTTATATGTCCACTCTGAGCATCGCCGACTAAGTTTCCGCCGCCTCGTATCTCTAAATCATGATGCGCTAAAACAGAGCCGCTTCCCAAAAACGAGTTTGACTCTAACGCTAAAAGCCTCTTTTTAGCATCATCCGTTAATCCCTCTTTATCATTTACTATAAAGTAAGCAAACCCTTCAACACTGCTGCGCCCGACACGTCCACGGAGTTGATGCAAATCCGCCATGCCAAATCTGTCTGCACCGTCAACTATAATGGTATTTACTCTAGGCATATGTATGCCTGACTCTATAATTGAGGTTGCAAGCATCAAATCATACTCCCCCGCCTCAAACTTCAAAAGCTCTTTTTCCGTCTCTATTGCAGAGATTTTAGAGTGGAGCATGACGACTCTAAGCTGGGGAAGTATCGCTTTTAGTTCGCCGAGTTTAATCGGCATATGGTCTATTGAGTTGTGTATATAAAATATCTGTCCGCCACGGCGAATTTCGCGCAAAATCACCTCTTTTATAAGCTTCTCTTCATACTCTTTCACAAAAGTTCTAACAGGCTCTCTGTCGCTTGGCGGGGTAAGAAGCTGCGACATTGTTTTTATTGAACTAAGAGCTTGATTTAGTGAGCGTGGAATTGGAGTCGCACTCATAGAGAGAAGATGAACATTATGATATAACTCTTTTATCTTCTCTTTTTGTTTTACACCAAACTTATGCTCTTCATCTATGATGACAACGCCTAGGTTTTTAAACTCTGTATCAAAAAGGGCATGAGTTCCTACAACAACATCCAAATCTCCGCTTGCAAGAGCCTTTATGATATTTTTCTTATCTTTAGCACTAACAAATCTATCAAGCTTTGAGCACTTTATACCTAAATCATCAAATCTCTCACGAAGCGAGCGGTAGTGCTGTGCACTAAGTAGCGTTGTGGGAACTATAAGTGCAGACTGATAACCTGATTTGTACGCTGCAAAGATAGTGTTCATCGCCACTTCTGTTTTTCCAAACCCTACATCGCCGCTTAGAAGCCTATCCATAATATGCCCCGAACTCATCTGCGCTATTATCTCATCCACTGATTGTGTCTGATCATCGGTATAATCAAAACCGGAGAGCTTTTGAAATGCCCTTAACTCATCCTCATCAACGCTTATCTTTGGTGCTTTTATAAGCTCTCTTGCTGCTGCAGTATTTACTATCTGCCCCGCTATCTCCATAAGCCGTTTTTTTACGCTCTCTTTTAGTTTGCCGAAGCTACCTTTGCCAAGCTTATCTAAAACCGGAACAGAGCCGCCTGAAGCGATATAGCGGTCTATGGCATCAAGATTTTCCACAGGGAGTAAAATTTTATCATCACCAACATACTTTATGACTATAAAATCTTTTACTCCTCCTAAAATCTCAGTCTTCTCAATACTCTCAAATATACCGACACCGTAATCTTCATGCACGACATAGTCGCCTGTCTTTAAATCATCTAGTAAAATTGAGCTTTTTCTTCTTCGTCTTACTCTATCTGGCTTATTTAGCGAGATTACAAGCTCATCTTTGCTTAAAATATTTAAAATATATGGAGCATAAAGAGTCTCTATCCCTTTTAAGTCAAAGAGTCCAGCCTGTTTTAATACCGCCTCATTTGAAGCTATAATCGTTATTTTCTTATCTTTATGCACTTTTAAAAGAGCGCCCACATCACTTGGCATTATCTCTTTAAAATCATCACTATCAGGCAGTATCTCTAAGTTAAATCTCTCTCGCGAGAGTGTCGGCTTATTGAGTGCGTAAGCATCTGCTAAAAGGGCCTTGAGATTTCTTACTAATTTTACACTTTTACCCTCTAGAAAATCTGCCGCACTATCATCTAGATGCCAAAACCCCAAGGAGGCAATATCTTTAACCAAGGAGTCAAACTCACTTCTAGTTACTTTCTCATTTAGAGTATTAAATGCTTCCTCATCCAAAGAGTAAAAAGCAGGCGTTATCTCAATGCTCTCAAGCTCCTCTTTTTGAGTCCTTTGCGATTCAAGCTCAAAATATTTTATCTGCTCTATCTCATCATCAAAAAGTGAAACTCTAAGAGGCATCTGTGATGATGGAGGAAAGATATCTATAATATCCCCGCGAAAAGATATCTCCCCTTCTACCTGAACCATATCTACAAAGTTGTATCCCCAAAAAAGCATCTGCTCTTTAAAGCTCTTTAGTTCTATATTGGAGCCAAACTCTAAAGTAGTAGAGCCTAGAAGAGACTCTTTTGGAAGGTTAAATAGGACTGTTTTTAGCGGCAAGATAACAAGCGGTTTCTTTTTTAGAGAGTAGTACTTTCGCAAAGCAGTCAAGAGCTCATGAAGCTCCTCTTTATATACTCTTAAGTCATCTCCATAAGCAGCTCTAAAGTCAGGAAAGAGAAGAACATCTTTTTTAAAAAATTTAGCTACGCTCTCAAGCTCATGTGCCTCTTTTGCATCTTGGCAAATCAAAATATCTAAATCTTGCTCTTTAGAGGTTTTATAATATTGAAACAGTCTGTTTTGTGACATTAAATTAGACTTAAGACTATGATACTTTTGCCTTATTTTCACTAATAGCGCTTATAAGCGTATCTGCGGGAATGTTATCACTATCTGATGTTTTCATAGGTGTCTGCGGTGCATTTTTCACAATGCTATTTCCTTCAAAAATACCTTTTGCTTCAATTACTAACTCACCAGACTCTATTGAGCCGTTTACTCTGCCTTGAGCTTTTATCTCGACTCTTGCAGCATTTACACTGCCTTCTACATACCCTTGTACAACAAGTCTTGTGGTAGAGATATCCCCTTTTATATGTCCGTTTTTACCAACATTTACCTCTTTGCTTGAGTTTATTACTCCCTCAAACTCTCCATCAACATAGAGATTGCATGCAAGATTCATCTCTCCTTTTATTGTAGAGCCAGCTGTGATGATGGTAGTGTTTGTGTCGGGTTTGGTACTTTTATGTGCGCTGTCGCCGCTATTAAAGATTGCCATGGTATCTGTTTCTCCTTTTCAAATATATCTCTATAATTTTTAACACTCCACTTTACAAATGCTATAGGATTAACCGGTCTTTGGATAAATCTTATTTCATAATGGAGATGTGGACCGCTACTCATGCCTGAGTTACCGGTATAGGCAATTAAATCACCTTTTTTTACAAAGCTTCCGGATTTTATCACAACTTTGTTTAAATGTGCAAAGTATGATTTGAAACCGTAATTGTGCTCTACTATTACAAGATTACCAAAACCGCTTTTTTCATGAAATCCTGCCCACTCTACAAGTCCATCAGCAGTTGCATAAACCGGAGTATTCATAGCCGCTTTCATATCAAGTCCGCGATGAAGCTCCTTAGAGTTTAACGTAGGGTGTATTCTATAGCCGTAATTGCTTGTAATTCCATTATATCTGATTGGAGAGCCGCTAGGAATAAACTGCATAAGAGTAGCCATATGTTCAGAACTTAGTTTTGTTACATTTACTCTATCTTGAAGAGACATCTCTGTTACAGGAGAGAGTCCTATTAACGTCTCAATCTCAGAGAGCGTCTCTGAGATTTCTAAAAGCTCTCTCTTTTTATCAATTAACGCTACTTGGGTATCTTTTATACTCTCATCAAGCAGTCTGTTTTTCTCTTTTTGAGCTAAATAAGCCTTTTGTACACTCTGATGTTCTCTGTTTATCTCATCTACTTTGTAGTCAAGATACAAAATAGTAGCTACTGCAAAAAGAGCAACTGTTCCTAAAAACATAGCGGCATAAAGAATAGCTTTTTTTATAATTTTATGAAGATTAAACTGCTTTACGCCATTGTCGTCATGTATAGTTATAGTAAAGTGATTATTCATAATACTCTCTTAAAAATCTTTCAACTACACTAAAAGAGCCAAATACAAGGTAGTTGTACTCAGGCTTTATCTCTTTAAATTGTCTATATTCTATCTTTAAGTTAGTTAAAACTGTTTTAATATTTTTAATATCTGCAACTCTTTTATCATCTATGGCAATTATCTCAACATGTAAAGTTATAGGTGCTAGTATCTCTAAAATCTCTTTATAGTTCTTGTCTTTGTAGCTGTTATATATAACTACATATTTATTCCCCAAAAGTGCCTCAACAATGCTTTTAGCTGCTAAGACATTGTGCCCTACATCAATTGTAATGTTCTTTGCTATCTTTGTAAGCCTTGCAAAAAGTTGTGGTTTTTGAAAATTACCACTATCATACTTCAATCCTAAAAACTTTAAAGCAGCTATGCTAAGAGATAAGTTCTGCTTGAGATATGAGACTAGTGAGAGTTTTTTTGAAATCTCATCTATTTTCTCTCTATCAATATCATCAATAAATGTATCTACTTTTTCTATATTTAAAGACTTTTTGGAACACAACCTATCTGCAACTTCATAAACCTCATCATATTGTTGCGTAGCTAAAATTGCACTATTTTGAATCGCATTTAATTTTGTAGCAGCTATCTGGGCTATCTCTGAGCCTAAAAAAGCTTCATGATCATGCGCTATGGGTGTTACAAGAGTCAATATTTTAGGAAATACGGCAGTCGCATCATGTTCACCGCCAAGCCCTGCTTCCATAACGACATATTCACAATCACAAAACAGCAGCATTGCCAAAAAAGTCGTATACTCAAAATAACTAAGCGAGGAGGCATCATCTTTTGTTAAAATTCCTTGGAGTTTTATGTGTGCGGCTTCAAGCTCTTTATCAGCAACATTTAAGCCATTTATCCATATGCGCTCATTAAACTCCAAGATATGGGGCGAGGTATAGTGCCCCACACTATAGCCCATAGAAAAAATTGCCTCAGCTAAAAAGCGCCCCGTAGTTCCCTTGCCGTTTGTCCCGATGATATGAACTGTTTTTGGAGTACTAAAGAGGGATTTTATCTTTTCGTAAACTCGTGGCATACGGCTATAATCTATCTCCTCGTAATAGAGCGGCTTAAGGTTTAAATACTCCTCTACTCTCACTTATATACGACCCTATCTCTACCCTCTTTTTTTGCCTTGTATAGATTCTCATCGGCACTCTTTAACAAGCCTTGAAGTGAGAAGTTAGATTTTCTGTCACTTACCCCGCAGCTAACGGTTAGTTTTATCTGATTCTCTTTATATTTTAAACGTGTATTTTTAATTTTTTTTCTAACTTTTTCGGCAAAAATAACTCCGCCTTTAGTGTCTGTTTCACCAAGGATAGCGATAAACTCCTCTCCTCCAAATCTCCCCACTATGTCAACTGCTCTAGCCTCTTTTTTAAGTATTTTTGCAAAAGCAAAAAGCACGGCATCGCCGGCATCATGCCCATAGTCGTCATTAACATCTTTAAAGTGATCCAAATCCAAAAATACAAGAGTATAGTTGTGCCCATATCTCTCAAACTCTGCTTCTTTGATATTCATTAGCTCATCTAGCGCGCGTTTATTGTAAATTTTTGTTAAAAAATCCTCTTTTGATTCATCTCTTGCACGCTGTAGTTCCTGCTCTAAATGCTCTATCTTTTTACTAAGTGCATTGACCTCACTGCTATGTTTTTTCAAGTCACTAGCAAGTGCCTGAGTATTTTTCTCCAAAGCTATAGCTATGGCATATATCTTCTTATGTGCAACACTAAAGTTTGTAATTGTTTTTTCGTTATAGCTCTCAAGCTCTTTTTTAATCCTCTGTATCTCAACAGTTGAATTATCCGAACTCTCTATCATCTCTATAAGTCTTAGAGAAAGCTTGTCTAAAACCCCATCGATAGATTCTATCATCTCCTTGACGCTCTGCTTATCAAGTGCTATTCTAAGGGCAATAGCAGATCTTATTTCGGCTTCAATAGAGGTGCCATGCAACAGCTCAGGATTACTTTTTATTTTTTGGCTTATATTGGCTATCTTCTCATTTACACTTGATGCAATCGAAGGGGTCAAGGATGATACTAGCAGTGAGGCAATTTTAGAGAGTTCAAGAGAGTTTAGTGGATTATCGCATAAGTTAGTCAGATTTAAATTTTGTACAGTTTTTTTAAGATTACCGCTATCCACATCGCCTAAAGCCTTTAGCTTTTGCAAAAATGTATCATCATAGGTTGTTAAAAAATTTATCCACAATTGTCTAAATTGTTCCATCTCTGCAAGAGAAGGCTCTCTACTTAACAACTCGAGACTTTTTTTTGCTAACTCTGTTGCCTCGTTATTATGTAGAACCTCTATAACTTGAAGAACTCTTCTTGTAAACATTATTTGTGATTCAAGTACATTTGAACAGTGTGAAGGATTTGTTCTGTTTAGTTTAGAGATTAAAAAACGGGCAAGCTCAGAGATGTTTGTAATATGATATTTTTTTAACTCATCTTGAAACTCTTTGTTTAAAGTAGCACTAAATTTCTCAAGTTTTGAGCAATCTTCTATAGCAAAGCCTGCTTTTGTGGCTTCTTTACAAAACGCCTCAGCATAAAAATCAGGTGTTAAAAGTTTACCCTCTAACTCTAATCTTTTTATAGCTTTTTTAATAATTGCTTGAATATTCATAGCTACTCCTTACTTCTTTGCTCTTGCTCCCTCAGCCGAAACCTGTGCAACAAATGAGTTAATTGCTCTTTGTGCGGCAAATCCTATAGCTTCAAACCTATCTTGATCCGTGACAATAGCATTTGGTGCTACTGAGAAATCATGAAATCCTTTAGTATTATAGCTTTTTGATGTGCCGTTTGTCTGCTTTATTATATTTAAAGAGATACTCATTCTATAACTAATTACATAACCGTTCTCATCATAAACTATAGGTGAATAAGATGGAGTGCCCATCTTTAGCACAAGATGTGTTTGAGACTCTGCTCTACTAACCAAAGATGCCTGAAACACTTCTATAATAGCTCTATCAACAGCATCTTTAATTATAACTGTGTTTTGGGGATCTATGGATGAGATAACAACACTCGTACTTATCTTCTCTCCCATTACATCACGAGAAAATTTAGCACTTGACTTATATCCGCAACCACTCAAAATAAGAAGAGTCAAAGATAGCAACAAAAATGCTTTGATATTGGGCAAAAGTTTCAATATTAATCCTTAACTACTAAGTTTACTAATTTTTTTGGAACTACTATCTCTTTTATCAGGGTCTTACCCTCAAGCCACTTCTGTGCTTTTTCTTTTGCTATAGCCACTATCTCATCCTTTGGTGCATCTATTGCAACCTCTATCTCGCATCTTCTTTTACCGTTAACAGAGACACCAAGCGTTATAGAGTCCTGTGCAAACACCTCTTCTATCACTTTTTGCTGTGTTAGGTTTTTAAGTGCGAAATATTTGCTGCTTATATCCCAGCATACATGAGGAATCACCGGCTCCATTATGGAAGATAGTATCCAATAGCCCTCGCTCCAGACATCTCTGTTTGTTTGAAGATTAAGTGCATTCATAGCCTCCATGACACCTGCAATCATGGTGTTAAAAGTATAGCGCTCACTATAAACATCGTTGGCTCTTACAAGTGCTTCATACACTTTTTTTCTAGCAAACTTCTCCTCTTTTGTGAGAGATGCTTGCTCTATATAAGGAGTAGTTTCTAATTTATCTACATTTACGCTTCTCTCATAGAATCTTTTTATAAACTTATAAGCTCCCTCAACAGCGCTGTCGTTCCACTCCAGCTCCTGTGTTGGAGGTGCTGCAAAAAGGATAAAAAGTCTTGCTGTGTCAGCACCGTACTTCTCTATTATTGCATCAGGGTCAACGGTATTGCCCTTGGATTTACTCATCTTAGCACCATCTTTTAGTACCATGCCTTGAGTAAGAAGCCTACCAAAAGGCTCATCAAAATCCAGATACCCCAAATCTCTTAGAACTTTTGTAAAAAATCGTGCATAAAGCAGATGAAGGATTGCGTGCTCTATTCCGCCGATATAGTGGTCAACTCCCTCTTGCCCTTGATGCATCCAGTACTTAATCTGCTCCTTTGAGAAAGCTTCCTCTTGCCAGTTTTTAGGCGATGCGCAAAAGCGTAAAAAGTACCAAGAAGACTCTACAAACGTATCCATCGTATCTGTCTCACGCACGGCATCTCTGCCGCACTTTGGACATTTACAATGCTTCCATGTAGGATGTTTCTCAAGAGGATTTCCCTCTCCAGTAATCTCAATATCTTCAGGAAGTGCTACGGGAAGATTCTCTTTTTTCTCCATAACAATGCCGCATGAGTCACAATGAACAAAAGGGATAGGCGCACCCCAGTATCTCTGTCTGCTTACTCCCCAATCTTTTAGTTTGTAATTGGTTGTTTTTTTACCGATACCTTGAGCTTGGAAATACTCTATTATTTTTGATTGTGCATCTTTGGAGTTTAATCCGTCAAAGAGTTCAGAGTTAAAAAGCTCTCCGACTTCGGTATATGCCTCATCTTTTTTTAACTCTTCTCCAAAAGGCTTTATTACGGCATTTATAGGCAGATTGTATTTTTTTGCAAAGTCAAAATCTCTCTCATCATGTGCAGGAACTGCCATAACGGCACCGCTTCCATAATCCATAAGAACAAAATTTGCAACCCATAGAGGAACGTTTTTCTTAGTTAGTGGATGAACTACATCCAATCCTAATGCAAAGCCGCTCTTAGTTTTTTGTCTATCGATGGACGAAGCATTTTTCATCTCTTTAATTTTCGCAATTGTATTCTCATCAAGTAGTGAGTTCTCTATCATGTAAGTTACAATCTCATGTTCGGGTGCAATTGCCGTGTAGCTTACTCCATAAATTGTATCAGGACGCGTTGTAAAAACTTCAAAACCATCAAAGTTGCCACCTAGCTTCTTTAATGATTCTTCATCAAAACAGAACTTAAACTCTAAGCCGTTTGATTTGCCTATCCAGTTCTCCTGCATCGTCAAAACCTGCTTAGGCCAGCCATCTTCTAGCTTATTTAAATCCAAAAGCAGTTCATCTGCATAGTCTGTAATCTTAAAGTAGTACTGATTCATATCTTTTTTGACTACCTGATTATCGCATCTCCAGCAGCAACCGTCAATAACTTGCTCATTTGCCAAAACAGTATGACAACTCTCACACCAGTTCAAAAAGCCTTTTTTACGGTAGAGAAGCCCTTTTTCGTACATGTCGATAATAAAGCCTTGCTCAAACTTTGTATATAACTCATCGCTTGTGGCAAATTCGCGCTCTTTTGAGAATGAGAATCCAAGAGACTTAAACTCCCCCTTCATGTAATCAATATTTTCATAAGTCCACTTTTTAGGGTGTGAACCGTTTTTAATAGCTGCATTTTCTGCCGGCATACCAAAGCTGTCAAAGCCTATCGGATGAAGAACATTAAAGCCTTGTTGGCGGTAGTATCTAGCAAAAGCATCACTAAGCGTGTAGTTTCTAACATGTCCCATATGAAGTCTTCCACTTGGAAAAGGGAACATGCTTAGTATATATTTCTTCTCTTTTGCAAAATCTTCACTAGGTTCAAAACTTCTATTTTCTGCCCAATACTCTTGCCAGTTCTTCTCTAACTCTTTTGAACTATATTGCAAAAATTTCTCCTAATACTCGTCACGATTTTTAGAGCTCTCTATATAAATAAGACCTACAGAGAATAGGTTTGCAATTAAAGCACCGATTGCCAAAGCGATTGCCCACTCTAAATTTCCAATAACTTCTAAATATATAAATGCGGGAATAAGATGAAGGTCAGCTACTAAGGATGAAGCTAATAGTTCCGCAGAGAGGAGATTTCTAACACCGATTTTCAAAAATGTAGAAACTAGATTTAAACTACCTGCAACAAAAAGTGCTACAGCGCTATGTTCATATAAAAAACCCGCAATTGATGTTAAACTCATCAATGAAAAAAACACATATATAACCTTGCCCCAATCCATACAAACACCTCTGCTTAAATTAATTGACAAGATTATACAAAAAATACCTTAAGTAGCGACTGAAGTCTTAATGCAGCCTATTTTAGAATTAAGTTTTTTTTCATAAAAAGATAAAAAAATGCTAAAGGCGGAACAAAGACAATTGCTATCCGCCAAAAAACTTTCTGATTTTTCTCTTTAAACTTAGCTCTATATACAGAGATTATTGAGTAGACCCAAAAAACAACAAATAGAAAAAATACCAACAGTGTAACATCACTCATGACGAACTCCTTTTTGAGTATTGTATCTTCTATTTTGTTAACATAAAAAATTAGATGCTTTTTAAAGAAGATTATCCGGCAAGAAGCCGGATTTTAGGCAAGGAGTGTTTAATATTTTTACATAACCCCAGATTCATACTGAGCTCTCATCCTCTCTTTTTCTGCTTCTCTTTTTGCTTTTTGTGCAAGTTTTACATGATAATTTTTAACATCAAATCCAAAAAGAAGAAGAGTCGGAGAAGCAACAAAAATTGATGAGTATGTTCCTACAACGATTCCTACCAAAAGAGTAAATGCAAAAGCATGAATTATCTCTCCGCCGAACATAAAAAGTGTAAATACAACAAAAAATGTCGTAAGAGAAGTAAGTGTTGTTCTAGCCAGAGTTCTTGTGATAGACTCATCAATTATATCGCTAAGTTTACTATCCCCTCTTTTTACAACACTTTCACGAATTCTGTCAAATATGATTATCGTGTCATTTAAAGAGTAGCCTAAAATCGTAAGAAGTGCGGCTAATACGTCTAGATTTACCTCTAATCCGACAAGGGCTATAGCTCCAAGCGCAATAGTGACGTCATGAACAAGTGCTAATATAGAAGCAACGGCAAACCTCCACTCAAATCTAAACGCT
>NZ_JALOAA010000011.1 GCF_023229025.1 Sulfurimonas sp. | reverse complement strand
AAGAGTATTCAAAGATAATCTTTTATGTGTAAAAATGCCTTCACATTACTCTTCACAAAGCTCTTTGGATGATGCTAAGGAGCTTTGCGTTGATTTTAAATTAAACTCTATAACGGTATCAATTGAGCCGATGCTAAAGGCTTATGAAGAGCTAAATACCGACATGGATAATTTAAGACGCGGAAACCTTTCTGCTAGACTTAGGATGAGTGCCCTTTTTGATATTTCAGCCAAAGAAAAAGCTTTGGTTTTAGGAACTAGTAACAAGAGCGAATTGATGTTAGGTTATGGAACTCTTTATGGGGATTTAGCTTGTGCATTAAATCCTATAGGAGATCTCTATAAAAGTGAAATCTATGAGCTAGCAGAGTATTTGGGAATAACTAAAACTATTATACAAAAAGCACCATCAGCAGATTTATGGGTTGGGCAGAGTGATGAGGCTGATCTGGGCTATAGCTATGCTAAGCTTGATGAGGCGTTAAAATATTATATTGAAGATAAACTAAGTGTGGAAGAGATGGTAGAGAGGGGTTGCAATAAAGAGATGGTAGATATGATTATAAAACGTATTTCTAGTAATGCGTTTAAGAGAAAAATGCCTCCTATTGCCAAGCTTACTTCTAGGGAATATAGATCATGATTTTTATTATCCAAGAGATATAACATTATAAGGAACAGAGAATGAAAGTAGCATTTTATAGATATGAGAGCAGTAGAGAAGCACACTCAAATGTTAGTGATGTTTTAGATGGTGAAAATATAGACCAAATTGAGGAGCTTGAGAGTGAGTTCGCTTCATATATAGGAGTGGAGTACGCTTTGGCTACATCACATGGCACATCGGCTCTTCATTTGGCTATGTTAGCACTTGACTTAAAAAGAGGGGATAAAATAGTCTGTTCCGTTAATGCTCACCCGAATGTTCCGGAGGTTGTTCGCCATTTTGATGCTGAGCCGATTTTTATAGATATTGACCCTGAGAGTTATAATATCAATTTAGATAAGCTAGAGAGTTACTTAGAAGAGAATAAAGCTAAAAAACTAAAAGCTGTTATAGTCACACACGTGGCAGGACAGTGTGTTGATTTAGAGAGACTCTATAGTATGGCAAAAATATATGATGTGAAAATTGTAGAAGATGCTTGCGAGGCTTTAGGAGCAACATACAAAGAGAAGAAAATCGGGTCAACAGGAGCTGATATTACCTGTTTTAATTTTTCATCTCATCTAAAAAGAGATATATGTAACGGCGGAATGCTTGTTTCAAACTCTAAAGAGATTATAGATAGAGCAAATCTTTTAAGAACGCATGCTATGAAGAGAGATGACGACTCCTTGGAGTATATTTATGATGTAGTGGATATCGGATTTGATTACTCTATGAGTCAATTGAGTGCTGCATATATTAGAGCGCAAATAAAGGAGCAGGACAAAAACCTTCAAAGAGTTCAAGAGATTGCCCAAATGTATAACAGAGCTTTTGAAGGGGTAGAGCATGTTAGTACTCCTAAATCAATAGATGATAATCATCCATACTCTTTGTATATTATCAAAGTAGATAAAAACAGGGACTCTTTTGCGCTTGAGCTAAAAAAACATGGTGTTGAAGTCGGTCTTCACTATATTCCTCTGCATTTTCTTTCATACTATAAACATAAATATTCACTAAAGGTAAACAACTTTCCTGTTGCACTTACGACTTACCAAAAAATTATGTCACTCCCTATCTACCCGAGCATGGATGATAAAGAGGTTAAGTATGTTATAGATAAGATTAAACTAGTAGCATCAACTAGAGTTTAATCTTTATGTTAGACAATCTATCTCTCTTTGCAACTAAAACTCTAATAGATTGTTTTTTAAATGCGTAAGAGAGTAGTTTTCTGGGTTGAAGAGTATTTCTACAACCCCAATTTTGTACAAAAATTCATCTCTATTTCACTGCTTCCTTTAAGTTTTTTTTACTGTTTTGTTATGTTTTTGCGTTTTAAAAGCAAAAGGAGTGAAGATTTAGGCATAGATGTCGTAAGTGTTGGAAACCTAAGTGTCGGTGGAAGCGGTAAAACCCCTCTTGTAACTGCACTTGCATCAAATTATAAGGATGCTGCTATAGTCCTTCGCGGTTATGGAAGAGATAGTAGCGGTCTTGTGGTAGTAAGTAACGGCAGAGAAATTTTATGTGATGTAAATAGAAGCGGAGATGAAGCTATGATTTATGCACATAAAATTCCTAGTGCCATTGTTGTAGTAAGCGAAGATAGAAAAAAAGGGATAATCAGAGCTAAAGAGATGGGCGCTAAGATTGTGTTTTTAGATGATGCCTACTCAAAGCATGATATAAAAAAGCTTGATATTCTTATAGATGTTGAGAGTAAAAACAGTTTTTGCCTTCCTTCAGGGCCATTTAGAGAGAGATTATGGGCAACAAAAGAGGCTCTTGTCGTAAAAGAGGGGGTTGATTTTAAAAGAGTGGTTGAACTTAAAAATAAAAGTGATAAAATGTCACTTATAACTGCAATAGCAAGACCGCAGAGATTGGATGATTATTTACCCGAAGTTATCAGTAAAAACTACTTTGAGGATCATCATATATTTACTAAAAAAGAGGTTTCAGATATCCTTAAAAGGGACAAAGCAGACTCGGTTTTGGTGACGTATAAAGATTTTGTTAAAATAGAGCAGTTTGATATAAACCTTTCTCTACTAGATATGTATGTGAAAGTTGATGAAAATATTTTTAAAATTATAGATAGTTATATAGGAAGTGCTAATGCAAAAAAAGATTGAAACAGTTCAGACGCTTCTTGAGGCTCTACCGTTTATAAAAGAGTTTAACAAAGAGATAGTAGTAATAAAATACGGCGGTTCAGCTCAAGAGTCACCTCAATTAAAAGAGAGGTTTGCCCAAGACATACTTCTTATGTATTTAGTGGGAATCAAGCCCGTCATAGTTCATGGCGGCGGCAGACAGATAAGTGAGATGCTGAGTGCTCTACATATCGAGACTAAATTTATTGACGGGCAACGCGTGACTTCAAAAGAGGTTATGCGCATTGTTGAGATGGTTTTAAGCGGGGAGATAAACAAAGAGATAGTCTCGCTCCTAAACTCTCATGGGGCAAAAGCAATAGGAATTAGCGGAAAAGATGCAAAATTTATTACAGCCAAGGCTAAAGACTTTGCAAAATGGGGTCTTACCGGAAATATCACAGAAGTCAAAGCCGATGTTATCTCAACTCTAATAGCAGAGAAATTTATTCCTGTTATTGCTCCGATTGCAGACGGTACAGAGATGGGTCACCCTGGTTTTAACATAAACGCAGATTTATGCGCTTCATATGTTGCAAAAGCTATTGGTGCGAACAAGATTATATTTTTAACTGATACGGCAGGTGTTTTAAACAATGATAAAGAGCTCTTTAGCACGCTTACGAAAGAAGAAGTGGAGGCTCTAAAGGCTGATGGAACGATTCATGGCGGAATGGTGCCAAAAGTGGATGCTTGCCTTGAAGCAATAGAGGGCGGAGTACTAAAAGCACACATAATAGACGGCAGAATAGAGCACTCTTTGCTACTAGAACTATTTACATCTGCTGGTGTCGGCACACAAATAGTTTTATAACTGATTTAATTTTTTCTAGCCATCTTATAAAAAAGTTTTTGGGTTGATATCTCTTTTGGTATCGGCTCATTACATATAATATTTTGAGTTAAAATTTTTGCCAGATATGGTCCAAATACAAAGCCTCTTGAACCAAGCGCATTTATAACATATAGGTTTGGATAGTACTCTAAATCCTCAGGCGGGATTTTTGTTCCGTTTTTAATAGAGGGGTACTTCTTTAGGCTCTTCTCATAATCAACCGCTTTGCCAACAACCGGAAAATAGCTCTTAATTGTAGCTCTTGCGCCTTTATATATTTTTACAACCTCTAAATTATCTAGTTGTATAAGCTCCTTGGCCTGCTTTAAAAGAGTCTTTATTTGTGTCTGTTCATTATTAATGTAAAAACTACATCTATCACAAGTTGTAAGACACTCCATCTCTTTGCCGTCATGCCTCTCATGGGTTGCTCCAATAGAGAGTGTATTATCTTTTTTATTAGTTGAGATAGAGATATTTTTATGTATGTTAAAAGGAACTTTAGTTGTTGTTTTTGCATCAACTCTAAGCCCGAAAATAGGGGATATTTCCATATAAGGCATACTGACTAGAGAGCTGCTAACACCTTGCGCTAAGATAATATTTTTAGCACAAATGCCATCTACTAAATAAAGATTATCTTTAAAGGTTAACTCTTTAATATCTTTTTTAAAAAAATCAGACTCTTGTGTAAGTTTATTACAGATTTGTATAGGTTCTATTACTGCGGCATCTTCATAAAAATAGCCCTCTATATCCATAAATTTTTCTGATATTTCATGGAGTTTTTTGCTACTTAAATATTTATATTTTATGCCCTCATAAGAGAGTTTCTCTTTATCAAAATTACTATTTGGGACTCTTAGAACTCCTTTTTTATTTACTGCTAAATCAAGAAGATTCTCATAAAACTCCAAAGAGAACTCAAGCGCTTCATTTACCAAAGAGTTATAGCTGTTTTTTTTTCCAGGAAGAGGCGAGAGAAATGCCCCTGCCGCACCGCTTGCTCCACCTGCTATGCCTTCTCTGTCAACAACTGCAACGCTTCTGTTGTATTTGTTTAAAAAATAAGCTAAATTGCATCCCGCACTTCCGGCTCCAATAATTAAAAAGTCATATATTTTCATCTCATAATTATAGAAAATAAAGACTTAATGGTTGATTTTCAAGTCTTTATTGTTTTTGTGATGTTATAATCTTGCCAATAAATAACTTTAGGATATAAAATGTATGGACTTTTTGAAGATGAAGATGATATCTTTATGGGCTCTCCTAAGAGCAAATTAATGGATATTTTGTTTAACGCAAACAATGATGTTGTTAGACATGAACTGGAGAAATTTATAGACAGAGCAGCTGCTATGGAGCTTATGATGATTGAGAAGTTTGGGGAAGATGTCGATAAAGATATCAAGAGATTTATGATTTCAAATATGGATGACACACAAGATCATGCAAAAAGTCTCTATATTGAGTTAATGGGTGCGATTCTTTCACAAAGTGAATAATTGAAAATTATATTACGACTATTTACTATTTGCTTATTTAGTTTTAGTTTCATTTTTGCCAATAATTTTACAGAAATTAGGGAAATGTCACTAAAAAAAGATGAGCAAAAGAAAATTCTTGTAAAATATGACAATAAAGAGAAGATTTTTAAACTTAAGTGGACACTATACAAAAATGGCGGATTAGTTATCTCTAGATCATATGATAGAGTGCCTGCGCAAAATGTACTCTATTTAAGACATAAAAACCAGAGTTTTAGGTTGGAGTTGAAAACTAGAGGTGCAGATTTTTATAATGTACCGTATATTCTTGTAAAGTTTAAAGAGTTTGATCAAAAAAAACAAGAAGCACTTTTTGAAATTTTCTTGTCAGATGATAAAAAGCAGATAGTGCTAGAAGATTTAAAAACGCTTAAAGAGGGATGATGCAAAGAGTTGAGAGCGAAATAACTAGAATAATCCAAGAGATAGAGTATGATGAAGTAACGCATCTTTTTGGGATGCTATCGGGTGGAAAAAGGCTTCGCGCAAAACTGATTTTAAAGATTGCTCCAACGCACGAGAAGGCTCCTCTTTTAGCTGCAATTGTAGAGCTTATTCACGGAGCAAGCCTGCTTCATGATGATGTTATAGATGAGGCGACACTAAGACGCGGAGTTGCCTCCGTAAATGCAACAGAGGGTAGCAAAATCGCGGTAATGCTGGGAGATATTTTATACTCCAAAGCGTTTACGGAACTACTCTCTTTTGATAGAGATATTGCTAAGATAATTGCTTCAAGTGTCACCGCACTTAGCAAAGGCGAGATGATGGATGTTAAGATGGCAAATAATTTTAACAGCGATGAAGATAAATATCTTGAGATGCTATATCTTAAAACTGCAACTCTTATAGAAGCTGCAGCTGTCTCAGCGGCTATTTTAGCAGGTAAAGAGACTCTCTCTCATTCTATTTATGGAAGAAACCTAGGATTATCATTTCAGATTATAGATGACATCTTAGATATAACCGGCGATGCCGCAACGCTTGGAAAACCGGCTATGAATGATTTTGTAGAGGGAAAATGCACACTACCGTATATTTATCTCTATAAAGTTTTAAGTGACGATGAAAAAGAGAAGTTGATAAATCTACATGCAAAGGTTTTGGATGAGCAAGAGAGCAGATGGATTAAAGAGAAGATGCAAGAGCATAAAAGTATAGAAAAATCATTTGAGTTAGCCCAAAAATTATCGCAAGAGGCAATGGGTGTTATGAAAGATGATGAACAACTCATAAATATTTTACAAACCATGATAAAAAGAAGTTACTAATGCACTATTTAAATATAAGTTTTTCACATAAAAACTCAACTATGGATGTAAGAGAAAAACTCTCTTACAAAGATGACTCAGCAAAGCTAGGTTGTTTGGCAAAACTAAACTCTAGCGCTTCAATTAATGAGTCAATTTTAATCTCTACATGTAATCGCATGGAAGTCTTTTGCAGCTGCGTCGATATTGCAGCTGCAACGCAACATATCTTTGAGATGCTAACGGCAAGGTCCGGAATCTCAATTGATGAACTTGAAGGAAGAGCAAGTATATATGATGACAGCAGTGCAATTCACCATATATTTTCAGTTGCCTCATCTTTAGATTCAATGGTTGTCGGGGAGACACAAATCGCAGGACAGCTAAAAGATGCTTTTAGATACTCATACGACAAAGGTTTTTGCGGTCAAAAGCTCGCTCGTGCTATGCATCACGCCTTTAAGTGTGCTGCAAAGGTTAGAAATGCGACTGATATCTCTTCAAAGCCTGTTTCAATCGCAAGTGTTGCTGTCTCAAAGCTAAAGTCTGTTCTAGATAGTGTAGATGGAAAAAAAGCACTTGTAATCGGGGTAGGGGAGATGTCAGAGATTACTGCTAAACATCTCCTCTCAAGCGGTGCTGATGTCTATATAATGAACAGAACAGAAGAGAAAGCTTCAAAGCTTGCGCAAGAGTGCGGTGCAAAAGTTTTAGATATATGTGAGCTTCCAAAAGCAGTAAATGAGTTTGAGATTCTCTTTACCGCAACCTCTGCACCTAACCCGATAATTACAGATGAGATTATACAGCAGTGTGACTTTGACAGATACTGGTTTGATATGGCACTTCCGCGCGATATAAATTATCACAAAGGTGAGCGAATAAACCTTTATGTTATAGATGATTTGAAAAATATAGTAGATGAAAACCTAAGCCTAAGAGAAGATAGTGCAAGAAAAGCTCATGGCATTATTGGAAGAAGCACGGTAGAGTTTTTTGAGTGGCTAAATACTTTAAATGTAGAACCTATGATAAAAGAGATATATCAAAAAGCTTTTCAAGCCGCAAAAGAAGAGACACAAAGAGTTATTAAAAAAGGTTTTATTCCTAAGGAGTATGAGAATCAAATTAGTAAGATGAGTGAGCAGGTAATGAAGAGATTTCTTCATGAGATGACATCAAAGATGCGTAGCGTCTCAGAGGAGTCAAAAGCAGACATGGTAACTAGTGCTATGCAATTTTTGATACAAAAAGATAAAAGCGACATGCCAGACAAATACAAATGTGAGCATGCATTAAATATTATAGAAGGAAGATAGTTGAGAAGAAGCAGAGCGTTTATTCCAACAACAAAAGAGTCGCCATCAGATGCGACCTTGCTTAGTCACCAATTTCTAATAAGAGGCGGTTTTATAAATAGTCAAGGTGCCGGACTTTATAACTTTATGCCGCTTGGCAAAATTGTACTAGAGAAGATTAGAGCTATTGTAAAAGATGAGTTAGATAGAGCAGGTTGCATGGAAGTACAGCTTAGTTTTGTAACGCCTATGGGCTTATGGGAGAGAAGTGGACGTGCTGATGCTATGGGGAAAGAGATGCTTTGCATAAAAGATAGGCATCAAAACGATTTTGTGCTAAGCCCCACAAACGAAGAGGCTATGGTTGAGTTGGTAAAAAATAGAGTAACTAGCTATAAAGATTTGCCTCTAAATCTTTATCAGATAAATACTAAATTTCGTGATGAAGCAAGACCTAGATATGGACTTTTGCGCGGTAGAGAGTTTTTGATGAAAGATGGATACTCTTTTCACTCCTCCAAAGAGGATATGGTTAGAGAGTTTGACCTCATGGAAGAGACATACAAAAAAATATTTACCAGACTCGGGCTTGATTTTAGAGTAGTTGAAGCTGATAGCGGAGCAATCGGCGGAGAGGGAAGCAAGGAGTTTCACGTATTGGCCAACAGCGGTGAGGATACGATAGTAGTATGCCAAAGCTGTGCATATGGTGCAAATATAGAGACTATATTTGAGAGTGAAGATGAAATCAGTGCTTTAAATGAGAAATCTTATGAAGAACTTCAGCTAAAAAAACTTGATAAAAAATGCTCATGCGGCGGAGAGTTGAGTTTTAAAAAAGGGATTGAAGTTGGACATATTTTCCAACTTGGAACTAGATATTCGCAAGCGCTAGAAGCTAATTTTAGTGACGAAAACGGTAGAGCAAAACCCTTTGAAATGGCGACATTTGGTATAGGTGTTAGTAGACTAGTAGCAGCCATAATAGAACAAAACAATGATGAAAACGGCTGTATATGGACAAAAGAGAGCGCGCCCTACATGGTAAATATCTTAGTCTCAAATGTAAAAGATGAGGCACAGGTTGCTTTAGGCGAAGAGCTTTACGAGAAGCTAAAAGCTTCGCATGTAGAAGTTATTATTGATGATAGAAAGGATAGGTTTGGTTTTAAGATGAAAGATGCAGAACTTATAGGTTTCCCGTACACCGTTATTATAGGAAAAGAGTTGCAAAACGGCTTAGTTCAAATTTATGATAGAAAAACAGCAGATAATACTTCTGTAAATGCAGATGAAATCGGCGCTAAAATGTTGGAACTACTTAAGTAATGCTCTATTTTATCGTATATCTATTTTTAGAGGTAATAATCTCAGTCAATATATCATCTGCAATAGGTGGCTTGGCAACATTTTTTGAGATAGTCATTAGTGCTTTTGTAGGGCTTATGATACTTGCTAACTTTAAAACAACTCTTAGAGAGAACTTTATGGCGGTCTCATATAACTGTATTGATTTAAAGGAGTTTCAGAGTTTAAATCTTTTTACGATTATTGGAGCAATACTGCTTATCGTTCCTGGTTTTTTAACGGATATAATAGGCTCGCTATTGCAGTTTAGCATATTTACGACTATGCTTGTTAATAGATATAATGTAAAATCAAACAAGTGTAAAAAAGAGGATGAGTATAACAATTTAAGAAAGGATGATGATGTCATTGATGTTGAAATTATTAGCGATAATACTAGTAGTAAGTAGCCTAGTAAAAGCAGACGATATTAAGCAAAAAATAGAGACATTTATAGAAGATAGTTTTGATAACAATCCAAATGTAAAATCTATGAACGTTAAGATTTTAAGTGAAAATAAAGTAGATGGACATGAGAAGTGGAGTGCTTACATCGTAGAGCTAGATGCTATTTTAAAAAAAGATGGAAGACATGTAGTGCAAAAGATGATGTGGTTCTCTGATGGAGAGGTTATTACAAAGGAGCTATTTGATCTAAAAAGAGCAAAAGAGATGAGTGATTTTGTCTCTATACCTTTTAAAGATGAGTTCTATAAAAGAGAGAATTTGATTTCGGGAAATGCTAATGCAAAACATAAGGTAGCAATCTTCTCTGATCCACTTTGTCCATTTTGCAGATCCTATGTCCCCGAAGCCATTAACTATATGAAAAAATTCCCTAATAAGTATGCTGTGTATTATTATCATTTTCCGCTTGAGACACTTCATCCTGCGGCTGTCGAGCTAGTTCAAGCTGCTATTGCTCTTGAGTTAAAAGGCAGAAAAAACGTTGTTCTTGATCTTTACAAAGTTAATATAGATCCAAAAGAGAGATCTAATAAGAAGATTCTTGCAGAGTTTAACAGAGTAATGAACTCTAATATAAAATCGTTTGAGTTGCTCTCAAAAGAGGTTACAAAGCATTTTAGGAGTGACTTAGATGTAGCAAGTATGATGATGGTCAATGGTACGCCAATGGTGTTTTTTGACGGAAAGCTAGATAAAACAAAAATGAAATATAAAGAGGCAAAATAGATGGAGAAATTAGTAATAGCAACAAGAGGCTCACAACTGGCACTTTGGCAGTCAAATCACATTAAGGCTATATTAGAAGAGCAAAATCCGGGCTTAGAAGTTGAGCTTAACGTCATCGTGACTACAGGGGATAAAATACAGGACAAAGCACTTTCTAAAATAGGTGGTAAGGGTCTGTTTTTGAAGGAGCTAGAGGAGGCTATGTTAAGCGGTGAAGCACATATAGCGGTTCACTCGTTAAAAGATGTACCGACGGTTATGCCCGATGGGCTTATTTTAGCAGCAATTACAGATAGAGAAGATTGCAGAGATGCACTCTTGTCTGAGAAGTATGCAAATATAGATGCCCTTCCAAAAGGAGCGGTAGTCGGTACATCTTCTCTTCGTCGTAGAATGCAGATAGAGAAGCTTCGCCCAGATTTGGTTATAAAAGATTTAAGAGGCAATGTTGATACAAGAATCAGAAAGCTAAAGCATGGAGAATTTGATGCAATTATTTTAGCTGCTGCAGGGATAAATAGACTCTCTCTTCTTGATGCAGTCAAGTATGTTTATCCAATCTCTCTTGAAGAGATGATTCCATCTATGGGGCAGGGTGCACTAGGTATTGAGGCTATAAATGATGCAGAAGTTTTAAAAATCGTAGCGCATCTTGAAGATGAGTATAGCAGAATAGAGACTACTATCGAGAGATCTTTTGTTGATGAGCTTGAGGGCGGTTGTCAGGTGCCAATCGGTGTTAATGCAGCAGTGCTTGAAGATGGCAATGTAAGTATAAGAGCCGTACTTGGTCTTCCAGATGGTACAGAGATGCTTAGTGATTCAAAAATAACTTCTAAAAAAGATTATCAGCAAGTAGGAAGAGAGATGGCGGCAGAGTTTATTGCAAGAGGTGCGAAGGAGCTTCTTGCACGCGCGGAAGCTATGATGGAAAATAAATAACATGCAAAAAAGTATCGAGCTGTTAAGAAAAAATGACGAGCTTAAAACTATAGAAGAAGAGCTTGATATATATTTGGAGATACCCCATTTAGCTTATGCCGAAGTGAAGAAAAAAGATGGCGGTAAGGCACTTCTGTTTACAAATGCAGTAGATAAAAAAAGTGGTAAAAAATTTAAAGAGAACATACTGATGAATCTTTTTGGTTCATATAAACGTTGTGAGTTGCTATTTGGCAGACCAATCGAGTCTATCGCGGATGAGATAACGAAACTGCTTCACATGAAGCCTCCTGAAGGTTTTTTTAATAAATTATCAATGGCAAACGAGCTTTTTTCTCTAAAGAATATATTTCCAAAAAAATTAAAAGGTAGCGGCGCCTGCCAGCAGGTAAAATATCTGGACGAAAATATTGACCTCTATAAGCTTCCGGTACTAACGACTTGGGAGCAAGACGGTGGTCCATTTATAACTATGGGGCAGGTTTATACGCAGAGTCTAGATGGCGAGATGGTAAATCTTGGTATGTATAGACTTCAGGTTTATGATAAAAATCATTTAGGGATGCATTGGCAGATTCATAAAGACTCTTCTCACTTTTTTGATCAGTACCAAAAAGCAGGTAAAAAAATGCCCGTTAGTGTTGCGGTAGGCGGAGACCCGCTATATACATGGTGTGCTACGGCACCGCTTCCATACGGCGTTAATGAGCTATTAATGTATGGATTGATAAAAAAAGAGCCTGCAAAGCTTGTAAAATCACTCACTACACCTCTTTATATACCACAAGATGTTGATTATGTTATAGAGGGTTGGGTAGATACGCATGATATGAAAATAGAGGGACCTTTTGGAGATCATACCGGATACTACACACTAGCTGAGCCTTATCCTGTTATGAAAGTAAGTGCAATTACTACGAAACATAACCCTACTTTCTTAGCTACCGTTGTAGGAAAACCACCACTTGAAGATAAGTACATGGGTTGGGCAACCGGCAAGATATTTTTTCCGCTTCTAAAGACTACCGCACCTGATTTAGTCGATTATCATATGCCTGAGAACGCAGGTTTTCATAATCTTATACTTGCAAAGATGAAACCATTATATAAAGGGCATGCAAAGCAGTTCATGCATGCTTTTTGGGGTACGGGACAGATGAGCTTTGTTAAACATGCAATTTTTCTTGATGAAAATGCACCGACATTAGAGAACTACGAAGCAGTTGCGACATATATTCTTGATAGATTTACGCCAAAGTCGCTATTTATTTCAGAAGGAATATTAGACGCACTTGACCACTCATCCCCAGAGACGCTAGTTGGCGGAAAATTGGGAATTGACGCTACATCTGCACATAAGGTAGAAGCCCCGCAACTACTAGGAGATGAAGAGCTGTTTGTTAGAGTTAAGGAGATTATTCCTGAGGCGGTAAATCTGCATCAATTTATGAGAAGAACTAAAAACCCAATAACCGTTATCTCTGTAAATAAGAAAAAAAGTGCAAAAAACTATTTTGATGCCCTTGTTGAGTTGAGTATGCATATTAGAATTGTTGTTTTTGTTGATGAGGAAAAAAACGATATATTTAATCCATATATGCTAATTTGGAGAGTTACAAACAATATTGATGCCATGAGAGATATCTTTATCTCAGGATTGATGGTTGGGGTGGATGGAACTAACAAAAATCTGCTTGATGGTTATAGCAGAGAGTGGCCCGATGATGTGGAGTGTACACAAAGTGTTGTAGAGTCATTAAAGAAAAAAGGTGTATGGGATTTAAACGATAAATTGCATGAAAAGTTTCAATTGTAATTATTTAATCTCATTTTCTTTTATTATAAGGTTAATGTAATAAATAGTGATGTAATATAATCAATCATTATAGGGGTTTACCGCATGAGAAAGTTTTTAATGTTTGTTCTTCTTATATCTGTTTTTACTTCGTTAAATCTAAGTGCTGCAATATATAAGGGACAAAGGGAGTTTGTAAGAAATTGCGCTAAATGCCATAAAGCAGGACAGGCTTTTGTTGCTACAAAAAGAAAGATAGAGTGGAGAAGCTACACAAGAGCCAAGGGGGATAGATTAAAAGATATTCACTTAGAAAGCAAAGAGGCTAGCAAGTCTCATAGATATTTCAGTAGCAAAAAGTTTTCAAAAAACGTAAGACATCTAGAGGACTTTTTACTAGAGTATGCAAAGGATAGCGGCAACGTGCCGGCTTGCAACTAAAACTCTCTTAATATTGCTGAGGTTTTTTACCTTGGCAAACAGACTTCACTTTGTATAGTCACTTAATTTAGCTAAAATACCAAACTTTTTAATTAACACTTTAAAATAAAAATAGCACAATAAATAAATTAAGGAAATAGTTATGGAAAAAATGTGGTCAGGTCGTTTTTCAGCGGGGGCATCAAACCTTTTAGACCAGTTTAATGCTTCCATCATGTTTGATAGAAAACTCTATCGTGAAGATATCGAAGGCTCACTCGCACATGCCCAAATGCTTACAAAACAGAACATTCTAACAGAGAGTGAATTTATACAGATAAAAAACGGACTAAAACAAGTCAAAGATGAGATAGAGTCCGGTGTATTTGAGTGGAAAATCTCTGATGAAGATCTTCATATGGGGATTGAAAAACGATTAACTGCTATCATCGGGGATGCCGGGAAAAAACTTCATACCGCAAGAAGCAGAAATGATCAAGTTGCAGTTGATTTTCGCCGTTATGTACTTCGTAAAAACTTAGAGATAGTTGATGCACTAAAGCTCTTAATGTCTGAGATGCTTCTTGTCGCATCTAAGCACACCGAAACTCTTATACCCGGTATGACGCATCTTCAACATGCGCAACCTATAAATTTTGCTTTTCACCTCAGTGCATATTTAGCTATGTTTAAAAGAGATATTGAGAGATTTGAGAGCTCACATGAGAGAAATAGCGTCTCTCCACTAGGATGTGCTGCACTCGCCGGAACTCCACACAATATAGATAGAGATATGACGGCAGAGCTTTTAGGGTTTAATAGCGTAAGCGTAAACTGTTTAGATACGGTAAGCGACAGAGATTTTGCGTTAGAGATTTTGTTTAATATCTCTACGATGATGATGCACATCTCACGTCTAAGCGAAGAGCTTGTCTTGTGGTCAAGTTATGAGTTTAAGTTTATTGAGCTTAGTGATGAGTACTCTACCGGTTCTTCAATTATGCCACAGAAGAAAAACCCTGATGTTCCAGAGCTTCTTCGCGGTAAAACAGGGCGGGTGTACGGCTCGTTAATGGGACTTTTAACTGTTATGAAAGCTCTTCCGCTTGCCTATAACAAAGATACGCAAGAGGATAAAGAGGGCGTTTTTGATGCGGTTGAGACTGCACAAATCTCTTTGGAAATCTTAAAAGAGGCAATCAAGACTATGCAGGTAAAGAGCCATAACATGAGTAGTGCATGTAAGGTAGGGCATCTAAGCGCTACTGATTTGGCGGACTACTTAGTACAAAAGTGTGATATTCCTTTTAGAGAGGCACACTTTATTACAGGCAGGGCAGTTGCAAAAAGCGAAGAGCTTAAAATTGATTTGAGCGATATAGAGTTAAAATATCTTCAAGAGATAGATGCTAGAATAGGTAAAGATGTTTTGGAGTTTTTATCGATTGAAAACTCTATGAATGCCAGAACATCACAAGGCGGTACTTCTACAAAGAGAACCAAAGAACAGCTTGAGTATTTTGAAAATTATTTAAAGGAGTAGTAGATGAAAATATCAGTATCACACAAAAACGCTATGCGGTTTGAAGCCAAAACACAAAAGAGTAGTTTTATAATCGACTGTCCGCAAATATCACCAATTGAGTATTTCTTAGCAGGAATCATTACATGTAGCGCGTCAGATATTGTGTTATTACCTAAAAATCATGATAAAGCAGTCACGGATTTAGTTGTAGATGGCGATGTTGTTAGAGATGATGATCATCCAAGAAAGTTTAATACTTTACATCTTGAGTATACTTTTAACTCCGATGGCGATGATACAATGGCATCTCGTTGGGTTATGGCATCTCTTGAGACATACTGTTCGACAATCAATACCATAAGAGACACAGTTGCTATATCATACTCAGTGACTCATAACGGTAAAAAGATAAAAGATAATGAGAAGATGATTTCAGGTGGCGGAAGCAAGATAGATATGGGTGATATTGAGAGTTGTCCCTCTTAAATCACTCATACACTTTATGATAAGAGAGCATCCTCTTTGATACTCTCTTTAGATACTCTTTAGGCTCGTCATACTTCAAACTGCTAAGTAGTGTATTATAAACTTCATCGGGCTTTAAATTGTTGATGACATTAGCCGCTTTGCTTTTGTTATTTGTTTTGGTAAATGCCCAAGCAACATTACCGGCTCCTGTATTGTACGCGGCAATGGTGCAGTAGAGACGACTTTGTGGGTCTTTAATCTCTTTTAAATATTTATAATAAAGAATATGTAGATAAGCACTTCCCATAGTAATATTATTTTTGCTATTATAGAGATAGTTGCTTGAGACTAGTTTCTTTTCATTGTATAAAAAGAGGTAAGCATCTATCCCTGCACTTCTTGGAACTATCTGCATAAGTCCGTAAGCGGGTATATGTGACCTTGCTCTTGGATTAAAACTGCTCTCAGAGTGCATAATTGCAAATATAAGAGGCACTGGAATCTTCTGTCTTAGGGATTGTCTCTTAACCTCGTCATAGTAGATTTTAGATCTCTTTAGCATGGTGTCTGAGGGCAAAGAGACGTTTAATCTGTAGATATTTGCGCCTTGTATTTTTTTTGAACTGCTAGATCTAATATTTTCATCTTTAGATTTTTTCTCAACATAAGTAATAAGCTCATCTTTTGAAGGTTCATTTGTAAAGATTACGCTTGAGAGAATTGGTTCGGGTTTAATCTCATCATCGGTAACTAAGGAGGGCTTTTTTATCTTTGAGAGTCTCTGCTCAAGAGGGTCACTATCATGAGCTTTTTTTGTATCCATTGTAACTACATCGGCAAGTGTATCTTTAAGTCTCTCTTTTGCCTCTTCTTCAGATAGTGCTATAGTCTCAATAACTATCGTCGCTTTTTCAAAATTGACGCTACTCCTAGTTCTCATATCTTTACTATATGTTATCCACTCTGTTTTAGTAGATAGTAAAGGCTCTTGCCAATATTGGCTTAACTCTTTTTGATAGTTTTTGTACTCCTTTTCAACGGCGTCAATATAAGATTTGAACTCATCTTCAGTCTCTTGCTTATAATGAGCAAATCTATTTTTTTCAGCTTCAAAGGCTCCCATCTCTGTGCTTATAAAATCAGAGCTACTTTGTGCTAAAAGAAGTGGAGCCAGAGATAGAAAAATTAGAGATTTAAGAGACATAATATTTTAAAATTTTCCTTTTGGGTCTGCATCACTTAAGTGTGACCAAGCAAGTTTTGCACCGCCTAGTATGTGAAAGTGCAGATGTTTAACCTCTTGCGCACCGTCATCTCCGACATTTGTGACTACTCTATACCCGCTCTCATCTATACCCATCTCTTTTGCAACATCTTGCATAAATTTTGTCATATTTTTCATAGTACTTGGAGTTACTTCATTAAAACTCTCAACATGTATCTTTGGGATAGCAAGTATATGAACAGGAGCTTTTGGATTTATATCATGAAACGCCATAAAATCGTCATTCTCTAAGACAATATTTGAGGGTAATTCATTGTTAATTATTTTGCAAAATATACACATACAACTTCCTTTTTTTATTTATTGTAACATATAAAATTGCAAATGAAGCTACATATAAATTATATTTGACTATAATCTATTTTAAAATTTAAGAGGGTATCTCCCTCTATTATGGATGAATCTATTGAAAGAGTGGTATGACGCAATAAAAGATGCAAGCAGTGTTGAGAGAATCGAAGAGATTCGCATTGCTGTGTTTGGGAAAAAAGGTGTTTTAGCTGTAGAGTTTGCCAAAATGAAAAGTGTACCTGATGAAGAGAAATCAAAAGTAGCACAGGAGTTAAACAGCCATAAAAGCGCACTTATGAATGAACTTGCACAGAGAAAAATAGTTCTTCAAACTTTAGAGCTAGAAGCAAATATGAGAGCAGAAGCTATAGATGTCTCCATGTACAGCTCAAGATCCGAGTCAGGTGCATTGCATCCTGTTATGGAGACTATGGATAGAATTGTAGAGTACTTCTCTTCAATGAATTTTGCAGTAAAAACAGGAACGATGGTTGAGGATGATTTTAATAATTTTGAAGCACTTAACCTCCCGAAATATCATCCTGCGCGCGACATGCAAGATACATTCTATTTTAAAGATGAGATGCTGCTTCGTACACATACATCGCCTGTTCAGATAAGAACGATGATGAGCACAAAGCCTCCAATTCGCATGATAGCGCCGGGCGCTGTTTTTAGAAGAGATTATGATATTACTCATACGCCGATGTTTCATCAAGTAGAAGGGCTTTTAGTCGATGAGGAAGGTAAAGTCTCTTTTGCAAATTTAAAATTTATTTTAGAAGATTTTTTAAAGTATATGTTTGGCGACGTTGATGTTCGTTTTCGTCCTAGCTTTTTTCCTTTTACAGAACCTTCGGCAGAAGTTGATATCTCATGTGTTTTTTGTAAAGGCAAAGGGTGTAGAGTATGCTCAAAAACAGGATGGCTTGAAGTGCTTGGATGTGGAATTGTAGATCCTAATGTCTTTGAAGCTGTAAAATATGAAAATGTCAGCGGATACGCCTTTGGTCTGGGAGTTGAGAGATTTGCAATGCTCATTCATCATATAGGTGACCTTCGTTCACTATTTGAGGGAGATATTAAGTTGTTGGAGCAGTTTCAATGATAGTAACTAGAAGTTGGTTGAACGAATGGGTAGATATTAACAATATACCTACTGAGGAGTTGTTAAAAACATTTAACTCTATCGGTCTTGAAGTAGATAGTATTAAAACCTATGAAATCCCAAAAAAAATAGTTTTTGGCAGAGTTTTAGAGTGTAAAAAACATCCTGATGCAGACAAGTTAAATATTTGTCAAGTCGATATAGGCACAAGCACTAGGCAAATTGTCTGTGGTGCAGCAAATGTCAGAGCAGGGCTTGATGTTGTTGTTGCAACAATTGGAGCTGTTATGCCTAGTGGACTTGCCATAAAACCTGTTAAGCTTCGTGGAGTTGAGTCTGAGGGTATGATTTGCTCGGCTAAAGAGATTGGTTTAGAAGATATAAATGATGGGATAATGGAGTTAGATAGCAGCATCGGAAGCTATATATTGGGCGAAGATGTATCTTGCAACCCTATTTTTTGTGATGACTTGATAGAGATAGAACTAACTGCTAATCGCGGCGACTGCTTAAGCATCCGTGGAGTAGCTAGAGATTTATGTGCTGCTTATGATAAACCCCTAAAAGAAGAGAAGCATGAGGAGAGCGATGATAAAAGAGTCGGAATAGGGAGACTTTTATCACTCTCACATGAGAACAACCTAAGCGTAAACCTCAAATATAAAGCAGTTGACTTAAAAAATTTGAAACTTCCATTTATTGTAAAGCTTAGATTGGCTCAGATTGAGAGCTCAAGAGAGAACGATATTGAATCGCTCATGCACTATGCGACTCATAGCAGCGGCGTCATATTAAGAGCTTATAATCATAAATTTTTCTGCACTAAAGATGAGATGTTAGCAAAGGTCTCGCTTGTTGAGGATAAGAACGGCTACGCATCTATAATGGCAAAAGATAAGAAAAAAGCATCTACTGTAGGTATAATTCAAGAAGATGCTTCAAAGGTAGTTGATGATGAGGGAGTCATATTTATTGAAGCTAGTTATATTCCACCTGACATTATCTCTAAGAGAATGCAAGAGTCTAAGATGGATTCCGGTCCTATGTACTATAGAACTTCAAGGGGAAGTGAGCCGGATTTAGATATCGGCTTATGTTACTGTATAAGTCTTTTAGAGTCAAATTCAACTTCATCTGTCTTTGGTGGTACAATCGAGCTTGGTAATTCACATGAAGATAAGATAATTAGTGTTAGTAAAAAAGAGATAGATAATATAATCGGTACAAATATAGATAAGATTAAAATAACAACAATACTTAAGAATCTTGGTTTTGATACTACTAAATCTTCAGCTAAGAGTGTTGTTGTTTTAGTTCCTAGATTTAGGCATGATATATCAAATAAACAAGATATAGTTGAAGAGATTGTTCGTCTTGTGGGGATTGACAATATCCCCTCAAAGCCCTTTAGTTTTACTGAGGATAATAGACTCAAAGATGACTATTTTGATTATAAAAAGAAGCGTGACTACAGGCATAAAGCGGCATTTAGCACTTTTTTTGAATCTGTTCACTTTGTCTTTGAGGAGAAGAAGGTTTTACAGAAGTATGGATTTGCAACAGTTGATGATAGTAAAGAGCTTATCAATCCAATCGTAAATACACTTGACACCTTAAGAACTACGCTTCTTTGCGGACTTCTAAGAGCAGCTTCTAACAATGCTAAAAACGGCTACTTATCTGTAAGACTTTTTGAGATTGGCTCTGTATTTAATAATAAACGAGAAGAGTCAATGAGGATGGCTATGATTTTCTCCGGAGATAGAGAGTCTCAAAAACTATCTAACGCGGGGAAACCTTTAAAGGTTGATTTTGATTTTTTTGTTCAGAGGGTTTCAAATATCATAGGTGAATTTGAGCTTCGTGAGCATAAAACTTCACATTCGCTCTCACACCCGTTTGTGTCTGCTGCTATACTAATCAAAGGCGAAGTTGTCGGAGAGCTGTTTCGTCTGCATCCGAATGTAGAAGATAGTTATGATTTAGACACTACATATATGTGTGAACTTGATTTTTCAAAACTTCCAGATATGCTAAAGAGTGCAAAAAATAGCTCAAAATATCAGGCATCATACAGAGATTTAAGTTTGATAATAGATAAAGATATGAGTTACGAAAAAATTAAAACTGTCATAGAAGATGCTAAGATAACTAACTTAATTCGTTTTTATCCTGTTGACAAATATAGCGATGAGTCTTTAGGTGAAAAAATGAGTTTATCTATTAGATTTGTGCTTCAGTCAATATCTAAAACACTCGAGGAAGAAGATATAAACAGTGTTATGGATAGCATATTAGGAGAGCTTAATTCTAAGTTGGGGGTAAGACTTCGATGAGTAGTGTAAAAATTTTAAAAGCGTCACCATTTTCACTCTCTATATCTGAGATTGCACCTGATAAGTCAATATCACATAGGGCTGCTATGTTTGCTATGCTTGCCGATGGAGTAAGCGAGATAACTAATTTTTTAAGAGCAGAAGATACCCTAAACACATTAAAAATAGTCAAAAATCTTGGAGCCGACATCTCTGATGATGGAGTAACTATTAGGATTAGTTCAAGCGGGATAAAAGAGAGTAGTGAGATATTGGATTGCGGTAACTCTGGGACTGGAATGAGGCTTTTTTGTGGGCTTTTAAGTTCAGCAGAGGGTCATTTTATTTTAAGTGGAGATGAGTATTTAAAACGCCGCCCTATGAAAAGAGTGACTGCTCCGCTTCGCAATATCGGTGCCAAACTTGATGGAAGAGATAACGGTGATTTAGCCCCTCTAAGTATAAGAGGGGCTTCGCTTGAGGCATTTGATTTTGATAGTAAAATAGCTTCAGCGCAAGTAAAGAGCGCCATGATACTAGCGGCTCTTAGAGCAGACGGCGAGTGTAGCTACAGTGAGCCTGAGCTTAGTCGTGACCATACTGAGAGAATGTTAAAGGGTATGGGTGCAGAGATAGAAGTTGAGGATTTGGTTACTAAAATTAAACCTATGAAAAAACTTCTCTCACCGCTTAAGATTAGAGTTCCTGCAGATCCCTCAAGTGCATTTTTCTTTGCGGTAGCAGCTGCAATTACTCCAGATTCAGATGTAGTGTTAGAGGGCGTTACTCTTAATCCTACTCGGATAGAGGCATTTAAAGCCCTAGAGAGAATGGGTGCAAATATTAGCTATGAAACTACAGATAACAAGTATGAGCCAATTGGCAATATTCATGTAAAGTATGCTCCGTTAAAAGCCATTACTGTTGAGGATAATATCTCTTGGCTAATTGATGAACTTCCGGCACTATCAATAGCTTTTGCATCTGCTGATGGTGTGAGTGTTGTTAAAAATGCCGAGGAGCTTAGGGTAAAGGAGAGTGACAGAATCTCTACGGTAGTAAACGGTTTGAGAGCTTGCGGTATTGAAGTTGATGAAGTAAAAGATGGATATAGCGTAAGAGGCGGAGATTTAAGAGAGGCTACTATAGATAGTCATGGAGATCATAGAATTGCAATGAGTTTTATAATAGCAGGTCTTAGATGCGGTATGCATGTGAGTGATTTAGAGTGTATAAATACATCATTTCCAAACTTCTTTGAGATAGTTAAAAAAATTACAAAAGTAGAGTTTTTATAGATGAAGATAGAGTTAGCAGAGAGTTACGGTTTTTGTTTTGGCGTAAAACGTGCTATTAAAATTGCAGAAGAGAATAAAAACTCATCAACATACGGACCGCTTATTCACAACTCCAAAGAGATCCAGAGGCTTGAAAAAGATTTTAAAGTCGGTCTTACCGATAATCATAAAAGTTTCTCTTCCGGCGATAAAGCAGTAATTCGTACACATGGAATACCTAAACATGAGCTAGCAGAGCTAAAAGCAAACAGCGTAAATGTTGTGGATGCAACATGCCCTTATGTGACTAAACCACAACAGATATGTCAAGAGATGAGTGAGCAGGGTTACGACATAATTATTTTTGGAGATGAAGCTCATCCGGAGATTAAAGGTGTAAAGAGTTATGCAACTTATGGTGCTACAGTTGTTACATGCTCAAAAGAGCTTGAAGGTTTAAAACTAAAAGATAAGATAGCTCTTGTTGCTCAGACAACAAGAAAAGTTGAAGAGTACTTGGAAGTTGCAAACTATCTTATACCGCGACATAAAGAGGTTAGAGTTTTTAATACAATCTGCAATGCGACGTTTGAAAATCAAGAAGCAGTAAGAAAAATCTCAAAAAAAGCTGATGTTATGATAGTAATCGGTGGGAAAAATTCATCAAACACTAAGCAGCTCTTTAGCATATCTCAAGATAATTGCAAAGATAGCTATCATATAGAAGATGAAAATGATTTGGATTTTTCATGGTTTGATGATAAAGAGTTTTGTGGAATAAGTGCAGGAGCATCTACGCCTGATTGGATTATACAAAATGTTGTTAATGCTATAGAAAAAAATCAAAAAATCAAAAAATAGTAAAAATTTTATCCACAATTATTACTGTTTTTTAGCTCTTAAGAGCTCTTTTTATATTTAATTTAATAAAAAAATTATCAATAATTGGGTACAATCACAAAATTTTTATGTAACAGAGGGATAGATAATGGCGTTCGATAACGAATCATTTGAAGAAGAAGAAAATTTCGCAGAGATGTTTGCTGCAAGTGAGAAGAAGCAAGAGACAAGTCGTATTGTAGAGGGTGAGATTGTTGAAATCCAAGCGGATGAGAATAGAGCATTAGTTGGTGTTGGCGATAAACTCGAAGGTATTCTTAGTTTAGATGAGATTAGCGAAAATGGCGAACTGAAGTTTAATGTTGGTGATAAAATCAAAGTAATGGTTACAGGATACTACAACGAGCGTCCTAAGATATCATATAAAAAAGCTTTAGAGCAACAAAAAACTATAGATTTTATTGATGAACATAAAGAGAACTTTGAAGATTTGGTTATTGAGGGTGTTATTACGAAGAAGAATCGTGGCGGCTATGTAGTAGAAGCAGATGGTGTATCTTTCTTTATGCCTCGTTCATTAGCTGCTTTTAAAGATTCAGATGAGGTAGTCGGTCGTAAAATAAAAGCACAAGTTGTTAAGATTGATGAGGAGCAAAACTCAATAGTTGTTTCTCGTCGTAAACTTTTTAATGATGAGCGCAAAAAGAAAAAAGAGATTATTGACAAGTTGATGGAGGATGACTCCATTATAGAGGGTACTATCAAAAAGATTACAAGCTACGGTATGTTCGTAGATGTAGGCGGAGTTGATGGTTTAGTCCATTATAATGAAATTAGCTACAAAGGTCCTGTAAACCCATCAAAACTATATAAAGAGGGTGATGCGGTAACCGTAAAAGCAATCTCTTACGATAAAGACAAAAGACACCTCTCCCTCTCTATTAAAGCAGTTCAGCCTGACCCTTGGGAAGAGGTTGAGAGTGAACTAGATGAAGGAGATACGATTACTGTTACTGTTTCAAATATTGAAGCGTACGGAGTATTTGTTGATTTAGGAAATGATATTGAAGGATTCTTGCATATATCTGAAATTTCATGGGATAAAAATGTTAAAAATCCTAACGATTACTTAACAGTTGGACAAGAGCTAGATGTTGAAGTTATAGAGATTAATCCTAAAACTCACAAGCTTCGTGTATCACTCAAGAAACTTCTTCCAAAGCCCTTTGATGAGTTTGTGAAAAAGTATAATGAGGGAGATATAGTAACAGGAACTATAACATCATTAACCGACTTCGGTGCATTTGTACGCATTGATAGCGTTGAGGGTCTTCTTCATAACCAAGATATCTCATGGGATAAAAATGTTAAATGTAAAGATATTTTAAAAACAGGTGATGAAATTGAAGTAAAAATTGCTAAAATAAATCCTGAAGATCAAAAAATATCACTCAACAGAAAAGCACTCTTAGAGAGCCCGATAGATGCATTTGCTAAAACTCATAAAACAAATAGCGTTGTAACCGGAACAGTACGTGATATTAAAGATTTTGGTGTTTTTGTATCTTTAGAAGATGGTGTTGATGCGCTTATCCGTGATGAAGATCTCTCTCCTTTGGATAAAAACGAGTTAGAGGTAGGTCAGGAGATTGAAGCGGCAATCGCAGTTATCGATACTCGCCGTGACCGTATCCGTTTATCTGTTAAGAAGCTTGATTACATAAAAAACAAAGCAATACTTGATGAAATTAACGATGATGAATCACACTCTCTAGGTGATTTGATAAAAGATAAATTTAAGTAAACATTGTGCAAAAAATTTTAAAATGGCTAACCTTACTCATTGCAGTAGGGGTAGCTGTTTTTGTTGTTTTTTTTCTTATTTCAATCAACTCTACTAAAACTTCTGTCAATTTAACTCCGCTTGAGCATAAAAGCGAAACAGTTGTAAAAGAGCCTAAAAATATCTGGCTAGATAGTTTTTCCAAAACAGAAAAATTAGGATATTTCTATCCTGTAAATGAAGTTTTAATTCAAGTTGATTTAAGTGAGAAAGTAGCAAGTAAAACTATATATAAACTCTCTGCACCTATATTTGATCCTTATCAGCTTTTCTGTTTAAAAGAGGAGTTGAAGCAGCATCAGCTAAAATATTATCTTAAAAAAGATAAAAATGGTGCAGAGTTGCTAATTTACTCAAAAGAGAGAAGCAAACTGGATTCTCTTGTAGAAGTTTTAAAAAATTACCAAATTTCAGCCACTGTTGGGCTATATAAAAAGGATACATAATGCAAAAATATACTGTAGTTGTTTGTGACCATATTCATGAAGCCGGCTTAGAGATGCTTAGAAGTGATGAAAAGATAAACTTCATAATGGCAGCTGATGAAGATAAGACAAAGCTTTTAGATATTATCGAAGATGCAGATGTAGCAATTACAAGAAGCTCTACTGATATTGATGAAAAATTTATAGCACATGCAAAGAACATGAAAGCAATTGTGCGCGCAGGTGTCGGTGTAGATAATGTAGATATTCAGGGGTGCTCTAAAGAGGGTATAATCGTTATGAATGTCCCTACTGCAAACACTATTGCAGCAGTTGAGTTAACTATGGCGCATATGCTCTCTTGTATGAGGATGTTTCCATATTCACATAATCATCTTAAGCAGGATAGAGTTTGGAAAAGAGAGAAGTGGTACGGATATGAGTTAAAAGGCAAGAAGTTAGGCGTTATAGGGTTTGGCAACATCGGGAGTCGCGTAGCAAAAAGAGCGAAGGCTTTTGAGATGGATATAGTTGCTTACGACCCATATATAAACCCATCTAAAGTTACCGACTATGATATGACTTATACAAAAAATCTTGAAGATATATTAGCATGTGATATTATTACTATTCATACTCCTAAAAACAAAGAGACTCTCAATATGATAAGTAGCGCAGAGATTGCAAAGATGAAAGACGGCGTAGTTTTGATAAACTGTGCAAGAGGCGGTCTTTACAACGAAGAAGCACTCTATGCCGGTCTAAAAAGCGGTAAAATTCGCTTTGCGGGTATTGATGTATTTTTGAAAGAGCCTGCGACTGAGCATCCTCTTCTTGATCTTGACAATGTTACGGTATCCCCGCATTTAGGTGCTAACACGTATGAATCTCAGTATAACATCGGTGTTCAAGCTGCAGCAAACGCAATTTCCGCAGCAAAAGGCATATCCTATCCGCATGCTATGAATTTGCCTATTGATGAGAGTGAAATTCCTCCGTTTGTAAAACCATTTTTAGAGATGGGGCAAAAAATTGGTTTTTTAGAATCACAGCTTAACAAATCACAAATAATATCTATAAAAGTAAGTGGACAGGGTGAAATCTCTAAATATGTTGAATCACTTGCTACATTTGTGGCTGTAGGTGCTATGAGCCAAATTAGTGATGATACGATTAACTACGTAAATGCAGATTTTATTGCTAAAGAAAAAGGTATTAAGATAGAGTCTGAAGCACTTCATGACTCATCTGTTTATAAAAATTTAATTACTATAAAACTTACCACGGCAGAGGGTGGGACTACAACTATAAGCGCTACTATTTTTGATGACAATGTATTTAGAATCGTCTCAATTGACGGTTTCGATATTGAAGTGGCACTAAAAGGAGATATGGTAGTTCTTAAAAACAGAGATGTTCCCGGTGTAATTGGAAACATAGGCTCTATTTTAGCAAAACATAGTGTAAATATTGCAGATTTTTCACTCGCTAGAAATGATAAAAAAGAGGCTCTTGCTGTTATTTTGGTAGATAGCATTGTTAATGATGTTACGTTAAAAGAGCTTTTAAATATTGATGCTTGTCTAAGTGTTCAATATGCTAGAATGTAGTATCTACACACTTTAAACTATTAGGCAGGGACAAAAAATCCCTGCAACTAAAAGAAATTCTCACTTCTCATCCAAACTAAAATGTCTATTTAAATCAGCCTTATAAAGAAGTATAGGAACAACGATAAGTGATGCAACTACTGCTGCTACCGTTCCAAATATAAGAGCAACACCAAGGCCTCCAAATACCGCATCTCCTGCTAAAAGAGTAGAAGCTAGTATAATTGCCGCGGCTGTAAGAAAAATCGGTTTTGCGCGAGTTGCTGTTGCATAAGCTATTGCCTCGGCTTTTTGCATGCCGCTATCTTTCATTAATGAGGCGGTAAAGTCAATTAAAAGAAGCGAGTTTCTTGAGCTTATCCCAATAAGCGCAATAAAGCCTATAAGTGAAGTAGCCGTAAGGAAGAATGTATCTGTGGTAAATATATCCATAATCCAATGCCCAATAATTACTCCGATTATTGATAAGAATGAGCCTAAAAGTATTATACCGCTTAGTGTATAGCTTTTGTAGTATATAACCATTAGTAAGAAAATAAGAACAAGAGCTGCTATAAATGCAGCGCCGAGTTCAACAAAAGTATCCAATGTCACTTCCATCTCTCCATCCCAAATTAATCTGTATATATCTCTAGACTCTTTATCTGTAAGCTTTAGGTTAAAGAGACCTGTTTTTTCAATATCATATCTGTCGCTAAATTTCTCTAATATTTCAGCTCTTGCTTGAATAAGTGGATAGACCTGCGATACCATATCCGTCTCAGCCATGACGTTTGTAAACTGATGCAAGTTTTTACTCATAATCATAGGATTTGATTTTTTGGGTACTATAGTTACCAGTTCTGTTATGGGAGTCATCATGCCCATCTGATTCATCAGCTTTAGGGATGATAGTTTTGCTTTTATGGCATTAATATCTTTTGATGAGAACTTCTTTGATTCAGCACTAAGAGAGAGGTATATAGGAATCTGATCATTAATAACGTCTGAGTTTTTAACTGCAATCTGCATACCTTCAAAGGCAAGGTAGAGTACATCGTTTAACTGCTTTATATCAATTCCGGAGAGTGCTGCTTTTGTGCTATCTACTTCTATCTCAAACGTATCATAAATTTCATCTTGCATAATCTCTATATCAACTAGCCCCTCTGTACCTTTAAATACATCTGCAACTCTGTTTGAGAGTTCTCTTATTCCATCAGCATTCTCTCCATATACCTCCGCAACAATAGCTGCTAAAACAGGAGGACCTGCGGGCGGTTCTACGAATGTTATTGTTGTTTTATCATAAAGTTTAGTACAGCTTGTTTGGATTGCAGGTCTGATTCTTTGAACCATAAAGTATGATGGCTCATCTCTGTGATGTTTTGGAGAAATATTTACTACAATCTCTGCAACGTTCTCGCTATTTTTAAAATGTGAGCCTTTTATAAGTCCTGCAAAATCAAGAGGAGCGCCCATTCCTAAAAATATCTCAAAATCTTCAACCTCCCTCTCTTGTTTTATAAAGTTTGCAACACACTCTGTAACCTCTTTTGTTTGTTCAATTGAGCTTCCTTCTGCAAGAGTCGTGTAGATAGTAAAAGTATCGTTATTTTTTCCGGGAAGCATCTTTGCTAAAACAATTTCACCGGGTGCTATCATAAGTACCGATAGAACAAAGGTAATAAATGTTGCAATTAGTATTAAATTTCTCTTAATAGGAGACTGAATACCGTTAAATACGGCATCTTGTAATTTTTTAAACATCTTCGCTCTCCTTAGAGTGAAATTTCGGCTTTTTAAGCATTCTAACTGCAAGATATGGCGTAAATATATATGCAACAAACAGAGATGCTATTAGAGCAACGGGAACATTTGCGGGAATTGGTTTCATAAACTGCCCCATCATCTGTCCGACAAAAGCCATTGGTATCATAGTCATAATAATTGCCAATGTTGCTATATTTGTCGGTGGTCCAATCTCATCTGTTGCTTCAATCATTATGTCATCAACACTTTTATTTGCAGACTCTTTTGAGTGGTAGTGCCTATGGATATTTTCAATTACGATAATAGCAGCGTCGACCAAAAGCCCCAAAGAGAGTAAGAAGGCAAAAAGAGTAATACGGTTTATGGTTTGTCCTGTCAGATAGGCTACAAAAAGCGTAATTGCCAAAATCGCAGGTACTGTAAAAGTGACAATTAGTGACTCTCTCCACCCAAGTACTAAGACAAGTAAAATAGCGATGATGACAATAGATAAAACAAGGTGGTAAACAAGTTCATTTACTGCTTCATTTGCTCTTTGTCCGTCATTTCTGGTAATTACGTACCCGATGTTGTTTTTGGTAAAGTAGTCTCTGCTGGCTTCAAGTTCACTCTTTACGGCATCTGCAATTACAACCGCATTTGTCCCTTGCAGTTTTGAGACACTGAGCGTTACCTGATTTTCAAGAGGCGAGAAATTTCCGCTCTCATCTTTTTTGCTAATTGAGGCAGATTTAAAGTTTTGTATATCGTATGAAGCGGTAACTTTTGCAATTTCTCTAAGATATATCGGGGAGTTCATATATTTGGCAATTATGATATTACCAATATCTTCTGCGCTCTCAATTGCATTTTTAACGCTAAGCATAATTATCTCATTATCTTTTGTTCTATTTTTAACTGCCGGAACACTGTAAGAGAGTGATTGTACGCCTTGAACAATTTGACCCATGGAGATGTTGTATCCGGAGAGTTTGTTTAGGTCCACTTCAATATTAAATTGATGCTTATTACCTCCTTTTATCTCAGTAACTGCAACGTTTTGAAGTCCATTAATGCGGTGCTGAATCTCTTTTACTCTCTCATAAAGTTCTGTCTTGCTCATGCTCTTCTCTTTTGAGTAAAAAGCAACAGAGACAACAGGAATATCAATATCGATATCTAAAGGCTTAATGATTGGAACCATGGCTCCTTCTGGAAACATATCTGCATTTTGCATTATTTTGTCATATATCTTAAGGTTTGAGTCCTCTTTTTTTTCTCCAATATAAAATGCGGCATTTACGATTCCGACATTGTCCATAGCCATTGATGAGATATTCTCAACTCCCTTGACCTCTTTTAGTTTTCTCTCCAACGGCTTTACTATTACTTTTTGTATCTCTGCAGCATTTGCACCGGGGAGGGCAACTATAACAGTTGAGCCACTTACTACCATCTGGGGATTCTCTTCCCGCGGCATAATATTTAGTGCTAGGTACCCTATGGCTAGCAGAAAAACACCAAGAACGATAGTTAGTGGATTTCTTAAAAATCCAGATGCCAATCGTCCTGCAATATCTGTTGGTTTATAACTGTTCATAATAAAATTCCTACTCAATAACTACTGTGGCGTACATGCCCGGGTATATTGATTTGTATATATTTTTAAATGATATTTTTATCTTAAAAGAGTGTGTCATAGGATTTGAGTTTGGTATTATGGCACTTATAGTCCCTATGGCCTGTATGCCTCTTGATGGGATATTTACCACTACTTTTTTGCCCTCTTTAATTAGCTCAAGGTTACCTTCACTTATCTCTGCAGAAATTTTTAGGTTTGTAAGATCTGAGAGTTCAAGTGCTGGCATTCCCGGCATTGCCATCTCTCCTACTTCAATGTTTTTGCTAACAATAACTCCGTCATTTGGCGCTGTAATATTCAAGTAGCGGTACTGGTTTTTTACCTCTTCAAGTTGTGCTTGCGCTTGAGCTACCTGCTTTTTTGCTATAGTAATCATATTCGCTAGATTATTTTCGGCAAGTGCCAAATTTTCAACCTCAAATTTTGAGACCATATCTTTTTCTAAAAGTCTCTTGTGCCTCTCAAGATTTAGCTTGACGTTGGTGTATTGATTTTGATACATCTGAAGTGAGAGTTGTGCCTGAGAAATTCCAAGCTCAACTTGTATAAGAGCTGAGTCTATCTCTTTTGAATCGATTGTATAAAGCAGGTCACCCTTTTTTACTTCATCGCCCTCTGATACTTTCACATCTGTAACAAAGCCCATAAAACGGCTTGTAATCATCTTTTTATTATCACTTATAACTGTGCCTGAGAGTGTAATACCCTCTGCAATAAGCGATACTGCAAGGGTTAAAAGTATTAACAGTTTTTTCATCTATTTTCTCCGTTTGCTAATTTTTCTAGTGCGAAAACTCTCTCATTTCGCTTATTCATTGTCTGTTGCAGCTGCAAAATCTTCTCTATCTGCTCTGATTGTTTAATTATAACGTCACTCATGGAAGAGAGTTTCTCTCTGTATCTTGCCTCATAGTTTTTGTATATTTCATCCGCTAAAACCAGCTCTTTTTTAAGCGACTCTATATCGTTGTTATAACTCTGTATCTCTGTTCTTATCTTTTGTGTCTGAAGTTCAATACCGCTGTTAGCAAGTGCTACTTCTGTTTTTGTCTTTAGAAAGTCTAGTCTTGATTTTTCTACATTAGCACTATCGGCACCGCCGTTGAATATACTCCATGTTAGCCTTGCTCCAACGGTATATGATTTATGATCAGACGCATCGCCTAAAAAGGTATCATCAGCAGTTGCAACTTCTGCAAAAGCGCCTACCATAGGATAGTATGATGATTTTGATACACCAATCATGCTCTCTTTTATCGCAAGTCCGGTATTTGCTTTTTGAATATCAAGATTGTTGTTTATTATATCGCTGTTTGAGATAGAGGGTGTCTTTATCTCTAGCGGCGGAGTTTTGATAGATGTTACTTTTTGATTTAGTAAAAAACTTATATAGTGATAAAGAAGCTCTTTATTTGACTCCATCTGCGATATAAGTCTCTCAACATTGCCTTTTTTTGCCTTAACTTCAAGCAGGTCAACCTTTTTTGCATAACCGACTTCAATCATCTCATATGTCATCTCTTCAAGCGTGTTTATATTTTTTAAAATAACGTTTAAGTTCTTCATTGACTCTTCAAGCAGCGCCATGTCATAGAAACTTTTTCTTGTCTCGTATATCTTCTCATTTACTATTTGTGATTTTTCAAGTTTTTTGATTTTTGTAACTGATTTCATAATATCTTCATAACTTGAAATTTTAAAGCCCGTAAAGAGAGGAAGTTCATACTTTAACTTGCTTTGAAAGTAGTTTCTTGAGCCGGGGTAGTTTAAATCACGCGGTTGAACCTTAAGTATATCGGTAGTTCCTGCAGGAGGATTTAAAAAATCAGAAAATCCAAAATCTCCAAAATCTGCCTCTCGTGAGCTTAGCTTAAATCCAAATACATTTCCGGCATCATCACTTCTTACAAAATCCTGAATAAATTCAAGTTTTCCATAGTGACTAGCAGAAGTACTCTTTGCATCTTCAACAGCACTCTGTATATCAAACTCTGCAGCTTTAATCTCTAAGTTTTGAGATTTTAGTATATCAATAGCGTTATCGAGAGTTATGGACTCTGAAGCATTTAATAAAAAGCTCTTTAGTAGTAAAAAAGAGATAATAGTGAATAATTTTTTCATAACTATCCTTGAATATGTTTAAATTAAGAAGAGATTATAACATATATTTTTTTTGATTATAATAAAATTTAAAATTTAACAAAAAACTTACTCAAAGTAGCTTAAGAGCTATATGAAGATATCTTTGGTTAAATCTATTTACCATGTCTGCATCACGCATCATCATTTTAAGCGCGTCAAACGATGAGTAATGTTTTCTGTATGGTCTGTTATTTGTCAGAGCATCAAACACGTCACAAATTGCTAAAATAGATGCAAAATCGCTAATATCATCCTCTGTCAAACTGTTTGGATAGCCTTTACCGTCATAACGTTCATGATGGTGCATAACTGCATTAATTATGTATGGGTCATAAATTTTGTTTTGTTTTAATATATCAACGCTATATTGAGCATGTTTTTGAACAATTTTAGTCTCTTGAGGTGTTAGCTCACTCTCTTTGTTTATAATCTTTTTGTCTATATTTTTTATGCCGATATCATGTAAAAGAGCTGCTGAACCTAGCTTTATAAGTTCTGTTTTATCAAATCTAAGCGTATAGCCAAGAGTAAGTGCGTAGATAGCAACATGAAGAGAGTGATTTTTGAGTTTATAGTCGTTTGGCATGTAGGGCATAGTATTTTTTATAAATATCTTGTCATGCTCTAAAAGATAGATAATAGATTCCACTATGAGTTCTACGCATTTTAGGTTTATTTTGTTCTCTTTATTGGCTAAAAAAATATCAAATAGTTGGCTATTTACCTCATATAGTATTTGAAGTCTTTTCTGCATATTGTCTCTGTTGTATTTTATATAATATTTTAGCGTCTCACAAGAGAGTATCTGTCTATCTTCATCTTTTTTATTTATATATAAATTTTCCTGTTTTTTTAATTTGGTGTAGAGGTTTTGCGTAAGAGTTGTTCCCGCTTCTATAATAATTATATAATCGTGATTTTTTTTTTATAAAAATATCAAAGAGTGTAACGCTTCCTATCGTTAATGAGTCAATATTAAGTAAGATAAATGATTTTGCATAATTTAGCTTAGTTTTTATAATTTTCATATCCGCATTATAGCAAGATTATCTATAGCTAAAGCATTCTTTTGATAGAATATCTTTTTTAAATAAAGGTTTAATTTATGCAAAATATAGTTGACTCCCTTAGAAAAAAAGGCAAAATTTATAAAAAAATGCAAGAGATTATGCCAAGGGAATTAGGCATAAGAAATAGGATAAAAATATTTAAAGCAACTGATATCAGTGGATATTTTTGGGCAATTTTTGCGGTAAGTCAAAAGAGTAAACTACTTATGAAAGATGTTCGTAAGTTTGAGGAGATTTATACAAAACTCACTCTTTTTTATGGGCACAACTTTAAACATAAAATTATCTTTATAGATGCACCGCTTTGCTCAAAGGCAAAAGAGGCTTTTGCCGGGCAGGGCTGGAAGATTCAATAATGCTTCTTTGCGACATAGGAAATAGTAATTACCATTTTTTAAAAAAAGATGAGATTTTTAAAAAAGATGCAAAGTTCTTTAACCCCTCTACGGTAGAAGAAGATGTTTACTATATATGTGTAAATCAGCATGTAAAAGAGCTTTTAAAACCTCTAAAAAACTGGATTGATTTATCGCAGTACATAGATATTAAAAAGTATTATGAAACTATGGGGATTGACAGAATAATGGCGTGTGAAGCGATTAGGGATGGTGTTATAGTCGACGCTGGAAGCGCGGTTACCGTTGATATCGTAAAAGAGGGCAGGTTTGAGGGTGGTTTTATCTATCCGGGAGTCAGAGCTATGGGCGAGTGTTATAAAAATATATCAGATGCGCTTGGCTACTCATTTAACTTTGAGCTTGATTTAGATAAAATGCCGAAAAATTCTCGCGATGCTATAAGTTACGGATATATAAAACTACTGCACAGCGAAGTAAAATCGCATAAGATGGATATATATTTAACAGGCGGAGACGCTGCTTGGTTTGCAAAAATATTTCCAACTTCACATGTAGATGAGAGACTTCTCTTTAAGGGGATGAAAAATATTATGAAAAAGGCCGACATATGCTAACAGTTGCACTTCCAAAAGGACGAATAGCACAAGAGACATTAGAGATTTTTGAGACTATTTTTGGAGATAGCTTCGTTTTTGATGATAGAAAGCTGATTTTAGAGACTCCAAAATTTCGTTTTTTACTGGTAAGAAACCAAGATGTTGCAACTTATGTTTTTCATCAGGCGGCTGATATTGGAGTTGTTGGACTTGATACGCTTGAGGAGCAGGGGCTCGATGTTATTCGCCTTTTAGATTTAAAGCGTGGAATCTGTAAAGTCTCCATAGGAATGAAAAAGGGTGAGAAGTTTAATCTAGACAAGCCAGAGATAAAAGTTGCTTCAAAGATGGTAAACATTACAAAACGCTATTTTGAAGAGCGTGCAGTCTCTGTTGACATCATAAAACTCTACGGCTCAATAGAGCTAGCCCCACTTATAGGACTAGCCGATATGATAGTTGATGTTGTAGAGACGGGTGCGACCATGAAGCAAAACGGCTTAGAAGTCGTAGAAGATATCATGACGTCTTCAACATACTTAATAGCAAACAAAAATAGTTATATCGCAAAAAAAGATGAAGTCTTAGATATATATAAAAAGATAAATGCCATAATTCAAGCAGAGCAAAAGTAGTAATATGACAAATCTTGATTTATACGCAAAGGCTGAACATCTGCTAGGCATTGAAGAGGCTACGGAGGCTCTTTATGACCTCTACCGCTCAGAACTTGATGAGTATAATATAAAAACGCTTCTAGATGTAGGGTGTGGACGCGGCGGATTTATGCAGCGCATGATAAGTGACGGGGTAGCCTGCAAGGGGATTGATCTTAGCTCGGTTATGGTTGATGAGTGCAAAGCCAAAGGTTTGGCAGCAAAATGCATTGATATAGCGCAAGAAGATGGAAAATATGATGCTGTCGTAGCGATATTTGATGTCCTTAATTTTTTGGATAATGATGAGCTACTGAAGTTTTTAGATGCAGCAGCGCAGAGATTAAATGATGATGGAGTCTTTATTGCAGATATAAACACCCTGTATGGCTTTAGCGATGTAGCAGAAGGCACGATGAGCAGCGAAGATGAGAGAGAGTTTTTAGTTGTTGACGCAATTTTTGAGGATGAGAAACTTTATACAAAGTTTACTCTATTTGAAAAAAACGATGACTCAAAATATACAAAATATCAAGATACGATAATTCAATATTTCCACAAAGTAAGACTCTTTGAGAAACTGCCTACTTTAAAGCTAATAGAAAAACAGCCATTCTCTCTTTATGACACAAAAGACAAGACCCTTCTTATCTTTAAAAAGAGATAACTAATCTATCCATGTTAGAAACTCTATAGTAAAGACGGCTCCATCTTCTGAGTTTGTTGCCGTTATTACCCCACTGTTTTTCTCAACTAAAACTTTTGCCAGATAGAGACCTACGCCTAAGCTGTTGTTTGCGTTTAGTGTTGGCAAAAATATGTTCTCCAACGACTCATCATGTATGCCGCCGCCGTTATCTCTAATTGTTATTTTTTTATTATCAATCTCTATTCGTATCTCAGGGCTAAAGCTCTCTCTTTGTTTAAATATCTCCCTTGAGTTGTTTAGGATTGAGAAAATTACTTGAGAGAACTCATTTGCATTGCCAAATATAGGCTCTTTTTCATGTGAGATTATATATATCTTTATATTGTCAAAATAAAATGTTCCCTCAATTATGGTCAATATATCAATTACAGACTCGGTAATTAAAAACTCTTTATTGTCGGTTGAGGGCTTATAAAATTTTTTAAACGTCTCGATGGTCTCTTCCATAAACATAATAATATCTTCTGAACGCTTTATTGATTTTAGATAATCACTTTGGCTAACACTTGAGTTTGATTCAAACTTTTCTCTGTTTAAGTTGTTTATTGAGCTTAGAGATATCAAAGGTTGCTTCCATTGATGTGTTATATGCATAAGAAGTTCACCCAAAGCAGCCTGTTTTGATTGTTGAAAAATCATCTGCTCTTTTACTCTATTTTTTTGAATCTCATCTTTTACTCTAGTTTCTAAATCTTTCTCGTAGGCTCTTAGTTTTAGGTGAGTTGTTACGCGTGATAAGAGTTCATTTGGATTAAACGGGTTTGCTATATAGTCTACTCCACCCGCTTCAAAAGCCTTTTGTATGTCAGATTCTTTGTTTTTAGTACTTAAAAATATAACGGGAATATGCACTGTTTTTGGATTCTCTTTTAAGCGTCTGCAAATTTCAAATCCATCCATTTTGGGCATCATAGTATTAAGAAGTATCAGATCAATATCTTCTTCTTTTGTTGCAATATCAATGGCTGTTTCTCCATTTGTGACCGGTACTAAGTTATACTCTTGGAGAAGCTGCATTAAAACATCAATGCTCTTTTTGCTATCATCGACTATTAGGATTGATTGTTTATCGTGCATTTAGTATCTCCCTAGCTTTGCTCAATTTATATTTTTTATCTCTTGATTATTTTACAGTTTTTAAAAAAATTAAAGAAGAGTTTTAAGAGTAATTTCTGTAATTTCGCTATCTGCTCCAAGTCTCATAGGCGGTCCCCAAAAGCCTGTTCCTCTGTTTACATAGATTTGCAGATCTTCATTGTGTCTATACAGACCGCTTACATATGGCTGCTGAAGGTTTACTAGAAACTTAAAGGGGTAGAGCTGCCCGCCATGCGTATGACCACTTAACATCAAATCAACCCCATTACTTACTTCATAGATAAATCTAGGTTGATGCGCTAAGAGCAGAGTAGGAGCATCTTTTCTGTTTTTCAGTGCTTTTTGTAGGTCTGGCATATATTTTTTTGTTCTATATCCAAAAATATCATAAACACCGGCAAGATTAAAGCCTCTAGAGTCCTCTCCTATATATACATTCTCATTTTCCAAGACTCTTATACCGAGAGATTTCATACTATTTATAATTTTTTCTATATTGTGAAAGTATTCGTGATTTCCAACGACATAGTATGTTCCAAATTTAGAGCTTAATTTTGTTAGCTCATATAGTGTCTCTTTGGCGGTTATAACATCTACATCTATCAAGTCGCCTGTTATTGTTACAATGTCAGGGTTTAGGGTATTGGTTTTTTTTACGATATCGCTTATAAAATCTTTGTCGATTAAACCGCCTATATGTAAGTCGCTTAGCTGGACAACTTTATACTCCTGTTTTAAATTTTTAATCTCTACATCTACTTTTTGAATATTGACAAATTTTGCATTATGAATAGATTTTAGAGTCAAGGTAGCTGCAGCAGCTATGGAGGTAATGTCAAGTGATTTTTTTATAAACTTCCTTCTTTGCTGTGAGATAGGCGCAAAAGATAGTAAAAGCCTAGATATATCATAAACTACAGCGCTTAAAAAGAGTAAAAAAACTACACCGATAGGAAGGGAAAACATAAAATAGAGCCAGTTTGGCGTATCCACGTAGTATCTTGCCAACATGTAGCATAAAATTCCGATAAGATTTATGATAAGAAATATACGAAGGTAGCGCTTAGACTTTGGAGTTATGTCAAGCTTAGCAACAAGCCTTTTTGATATATACATGTTTAATAAAATAAAAACGCCGATAAAGGCGGTGAAGAAGAGTATATAGTTCATAGGCGAAGTATATCAAAATCAGAAAAATAAAATGTTATTATTTCATTAATGAAAAAATGTAAAATTTGCAACAATAGCACGACCTTAATAACCGACACAAAAACTCAAAAAATATATAATAAATGCCTAGAGTGCTGCTATATTTTTCTTGAAGAGAGTTTTTATATTGATGAAGCACGTGAAAAGTCACACTACGACAAACATCATAACAGTTTTGAATCTCTAGGTTATGTAAAAATGTTTGAGGATATGATAGAGGAGTTTGTATCTGAGCATAAAAAAGGTATAAAAACGGCACTAGACTTTGGGTGCGGAGAGGGCGAAGTTTTGCCAATTCTGTTAGAGAGGAGCGGCATTAAATGCGACAGATATGATCTGTTTTACTTTCCAAAAAAAGTTTATGAGGGTAAGAAGTATGACTTAATCCTCTCAACTGAGGTTTTTGAACATTTGCAAAACCCTTTAGAAGTTTTTAAAAAGCTTCTTTTACATGTAGAGAAAAACGGCTATATCCTGCTTATGAGTGCTTTTCATCCAAGCAATGATGAGGAGTTTTTAAGATGGTGGTATATTAGAGATATAACACATATAGGATTTTTTAATATTACTACATTTAAGTATATAGCTAAAGAACTCGGTATAGTAATAATTAAACATAACTTTAAAAATATCATTCTTTTTCAAAATAGATAGATTTAATAAGAAATAGAGGCTATAATTTGTCAAAATTTAGTCAAGGATTGAAATGAAAAATATATTAATAACTGCACTTAGCGTGCTACTGGTTGCTTCTATAGCAAATGCAAGCCAAAAGGGTGGCTGTGAGTTGGCTCAAAAGGGTGCTCTTGAAGTTAGTTGGACAGGTTATAAAACCCCAAAAAAAGTTGGTGTTGGCGGAGTTTTTGATAGTGTTAAATATACTCCTATAGCAGAGAGCGGAAAAGATTTTCGTTCTATTTTAGTAGGTTCATCTGTTGTAATTGATACTTCAAGCGTAAACTCAAGAGACGAGGGGCGTGATGAGAAGCTTGCTAAGTTCTTCTTCACTATGATGAGTGATAAAAATATCAATGCTAAGATAGTTGATATCAAAGCTGATAAAAGAGTAAAAGATGCGCCAAGAACAGGTGTTGTTGATGTTGAGATAGAGATGAACGGTGTTAAGAAAACGGTTCCTATGAAATACAGCTTTAGCGATGGTGTCTTTGAGGCAAAAGGGAGCATTGATATTTTAGATTTTAGTGCAAATAAAGCTCTCTCATCTATTAATGAGGCGTGTTATGACCTTCATGAGGGAAAAACTTGGAGTGAAGCGGGAATAAGCTTTAAAACAAATATAGAGGCCGTTCTTTGTAATACAGAACCGCTAGAGTCTTAAATAAACTCTATAGCACTCTTAATTGCATTTATGTAGCTAAGAGTGTTTGCTCTACTTTTGTATGCGATGTCAAAGGCAGTTCCATGATCTACAGATGTTCTAACTATCGGTAGGTTTAAAGAGACATTTATACTCTCTTCAAAGTATAGCGCTTTTAGAGGTGCTAAACCCTGATCGTGGTACATTGCCACAAAGTAGTTAAACTTATCCCTAGAGTGCGGCGTAAAAGCGGTGTCTGGTACTAATGGACCAACAAAGCGCTCAAACCCTATCTTCTTATTTGCACTTTTTATCGCTTTTGTAATTCTTAGCTCTTCATCCCCTAAGACTCCATTGTCGCCTGCATGAGGGTTTAGACCAAGAACAGCAATACTCTCATTTGGAATTGATTTGTGCAAATCCAAAAAAAACTGCTTTAGTTTTTTGTACCCCACAGATGCTGCTACATCTTTTAGTGGAATATGTTCGGTAAAAAGAGCCACAAACATCTTTTTGCACCCAAGCATCATAATGGCATCTTTTTTAAAGTAGTCACGAAGCATATCTGTATGCCCTTTGTAGTGTAAGCCTGCAAGCATCCAAGCCTCTTTGTGAATTGGCATAGTCACGACTGCCTCCGCTTTTTTATCTTCACAAAGTTTTACGGCACTTAAAAATGATTCATAGGAGTATTTTCCTGCATTCTTATCTACACACCCCTCTTTTATATTGAAACTTCCCTCAACCTCATGCAGCGCAAAATCGGAGGGGATATCAACATCTAAAAGTTCGCATGCTTGATTTAACATATATGAGTTTATGCAGTAAATTGGAGTACAAAGCGCAGAGACTTCTTTGTGGCTCTTGAGTGCTATTTCAATACCCACACCGTTTAAATCGCCTACACTTACGGCAATGCGGGGTTTGCTCATCTTGAGGTGAGTCTCTTCATCTCTTTTATAGCATCCGTTAACCCGCTAAAGACACTTCTAGCAACAATGCTCTGACCGATATTTAGCTCTGTTATCTCAGCAATCTTCATCATCTCATACACGTTATGGTAGTTCAATCCATGTCCTGCGGCAACTTCTAGACCTATTTTCTTGGCATGTTTTGCGGTAGTTGTTATATCCGTTATCGATTTTTCAAGTCTGATTGAGAGTTCATTCCTTGAGAGTTCAAGCTCTTTTATGGAGTGGTTTGAGTGCGAGAGTGAGCTGTTTAGCATCGCAAAAATATTTGCGAAAGTTCCCGTATGAAGTTCAACCATCTCAGCGCCTAGCTCTTTTGATTTCTCTACAGCTTCTATAGTCGGGTCTATAAAGAGTGAAACGGGAATGATGTAGTCATGCAGAAACTCTATAGCATAAGCAATCTCATCTTCATAACCAAATAAATCAAGCCCGCCCTCTGTCGTTACCTCTTCTCTCTTCTCAGGAACTAAAGTCGCACGGTGGGGCTTTAGCTCTGTGACAATATTTAAAATATCTCTGTTGATAGAGCACTCTAAGTTTACAGGAAGAGTAGAGTGCTTCATAATGTTGTAGGCATCAACATCTTGTATATGTCGCCTATCTTCTCTTAAGTGAATAGTTATCTGATCAGCACCACTTTGACATGCAACCCAGAGGGCATTTAAAATGTCTGGGTCGTTGACACGCCTAGCTTCTCTTAAAACTGCTACGTGGTCTATGTTAACGCCTAGTTTCATGTTATTCAAATTTTTTATTTTCTGTGCATCGGATGCTGATAATCATTTCTTTCACATGCGCTAAAAACACTCATGACTGCAAGTGCCAAAATAGCCGTTATAATAATCTTTTTCATAACAAATCCTTCAAAAACTTTTCTTGATTATATCATTGATATCGTTAATATTATCTGTGTTTGCAAAGCAACTTTTATCTCCACAAACCATATAGTTTTTATCTTCGGAAGCCTTTAGCTGGATAAAGGGATACCCAAGCTGTGCAAGCGCCAAAGAGTTTGATTGCAATTTTTTCTGCTCAGACTTTATAACTATATCGCCTTTTAAATACCTTAGTATTTGACGCAATATATATGGATATATCACGGGGCGTCTTCCTAGCTCGTAAGAGTTGTACTCCATCGTTTTAAAGGCAAAGTGGCTATATTTGTCATCTTCAAGCAGAGAGTTTAACGAGAGTAAAACATCAACCATAATACCTACTGCGCTTGTATATGTGTTATCTGAGACTTCCGCTTTTGTCTCAAACTCCCCTATACTAAACTTCCATGTCCCCTTGTCATAAAAGTTCTCTAGTGCCAGATTAGCAAAGTGTTGTGCACGAAGGAGATAAAGTTCATCTTGAGTTGCATTAAATGCTTCAATGAGTGCCTGAGCCAAAAATGCGTAATCCTCTAAGAAGGCTTCAACTTTTGGAATTTTATGAATAAGAGTGGTGTGATATAGTTTGCCATCTATATACATAACTTCCATTAGCGCATCAAGGCTTTTTACCGCTTTTTGTTTGTAGGTGTCATCAATTTTACCTAGATTAAACAGAGCCTTTATCATCATGCCAGACCAAGAAGTTTGGATTTTTTTATCTATAAAAGGGTACTTCCTCTTTGCTCTTAAGCCTCTTAGTAAAGATTTTATACCCTCAAACTCTTTTGGTACAGTTTCATCTTTAAATCTAAGAATATTTTTGCCCTCAAAATTACCATCTTTGCTAATGCTTAGCATCTCTAGAATTTCATCAACATTTTTGTAGCCGTTACTTGATAAAAGCTTATGCACTTCCTCATAGCCAAAGACAAAGTATGTTCCCTCTTCGCCTTCGCTATCGGCATCGCTGGCACTGTAAAATAGGTTATCTTCGCTCATATGGTTATGCCAAAAATCTGCAATCTCTTTTGCTACCTTTAGATAGCTCTCATCTGCGTAACTTAGGTAGGCATTTGTATATACTTCACAGAGTAGGGCGTTGTCGTAGAGCATCTTCTCAAAGTGCGGAACTAACCACTTCTCATCAACGCTGTAGCGGCAAAAACCGCCATCAACTAAGTCATACATTCCGCCTTTTTTCATACTCTCAAGCGTGTTTATAACCATAGCTTTTGCCGATTTGTCATCATATAATCTATCAATAACTAAAAGTGTTCCAAGCGTGCTTGCATGCGGGAATTTCGGAGCGACTGAAAATCCGCCATAATGGGTATCGTAGTTGTTTTTTACCTGAAGCATAAAGTTTTTAACAAAATCCTCTTTTAGTACCGTTGCCTCTTTTGGATGCTCTTTATGGTTTAAAAAAGTCTCAATTTCATCGGCATTTTTAAGAAGTTGCTCATCTTTTTGTGAAATCTTCTCTGCTATGAGTTTCGTAAGCTCAATAAATCCCATCCCCTCAATGTTTCCCTCTCTTGATTCAGGCGGTATATATGTGCCTGCAAAAAAAGGTTTATTCTCCGGAGTACAAAATATGGAAGTAGGCCATCCCCCTGCGCGGCGATTTAACATCATATATACTTCCTGATAGTGTTTGTCAATGTCGGGGCGCTCTTCACGGTCAACCTTTATGCAGACAAAACTCTTATTTAAAATATCTGCGCACTCTTGATTTTCAAAAACCTTCTCCTCCATAACATGGCACCAGTGACATGAGCTGTAACCGATGGAGATAAAGATTGCCTTATTCTCCTCTTTGGCTTTTAAAAATGCCTCATCACACCAAGGATACCAATCCACAGGGTTGTCTTTATGCTGTTGCAAGTATGGTGAATCTTCTAATTTTAATCTATTTGACATGTTTAATTCTTTATATAAATTTTTTGTAGAGTAGAGAAATGTTGCTAATATTGTGCTTAAAAAAAGAGTTTGACAATTTTAAGTACACTCTCCTTTAAAATATCTCTTAAGTAAAAACGGCGGTACGACTGTTGTGATGATGATAACAAAAATCAGCATGGCGTATATATCGTTAGGCAATATGCCGTTTACTCTGCCCATCTCGGCAAATATTAGACCCACTTCTCCTCTTGGGACCATTGAAATTCCTATAAGAATTTTATTTTTTACACATTTTTGAATAATGAAAAAAGCACCCACAAACTTGCTAAAAAAGGCTATTAAAATAAAAGAGATACCCATTATCCAAAAAGAGGATGATGAAAAGTCTATGATAGATAAATCCATAGAGAGCCCGACCATGACAAAAAATATAGGTGTAAATATTTGAATTATAGGGGTCATGCTTGATTGTACCTCTTTTAAAAGCAACTCATTGGTGTTTAAAAAAGCTCCAAAAGGGAGAAAAAATCTTCTAGAGAGTGCAATTCCTGCCGCAAAAGAGCCTAAAATTGCCGGTGCACCGACTATATGTGAGAGATATGAGAAAAGAAGAATTAGTGAAATAATAATAGTAGGTATATATCCGGGAACTAAGTCTCTGCCGTGAAACTTATGTATCATGTATGAAATTATCTTTGCAAATATCGGGGCAAGTATTAAAAATGCAAGTACCATGCCAGCCACAGAGAGAGTGTGATTAAAATTTACTTCATGTGAGATAGAGAAGTCATAGATAAAAACTAAAAGTATAATTCCTATGATGTCATCTATAACCGCCGCGCCTATAACTATTTGAGCTATGTTAGTATTTTCCATATGGATATCTCTTAAGACTCTAAGGGTTATACCTATGCTTGTTGCGGTTAGTGTTCCGGCTATAAATAATGAGATATCAAAGGCAAGCCCAAAAATATAATTAGATGTAAAAATTCCAAAAGCAAAGGGCAAAACAGCACCAAGAAGTGCTACAATCAAAGATTTGCTTCCTGCATCTTTTAGACGTGAGAAGTCTGTCTCTATACCAACTTCAAATAGAAGTAAAATTATCCCGATTTCTGCGAGTATTTTGAGTATCTCATTTGGCTCTACTATACCAAAAACTGAAGAACCAAGCAGTACTCCTGCAGTTAGCTCCCCTAAAACAGACGGTATGCCAAATCTAGCAAAGAGTTCCCCTAAAATCCTTGCTACTATTAAGATTAGAAAAAGTGTTAAAAAAAAGTTATGTGCGTCCATTTCAGATTGTACTATATTTACTAATAAGATTACAAACAGATAACTGTTTTATTATGTCATCTATTATAAACAAACCTACAAACACCCGCAAAATAGCTACTTTAAGGAAACTATCAATATTTCTAATTATAATTTAAGTCTCTGAATAAATTTTGTGCTAGATCCTGAGTCAAGCTTAGGATGACAGAAGTATAGTAATTGTGAACTTGACTCGCAATCTAAATCTACGAATTAATCAGAATACTTAATTGTTTATAAATAAAATTTACAGCAAGAAGCAGTATGAAGTTTAGTAAAAAAATTGTAGTCGGCATTTTATTAATTCAGATAATAAGCTCACTAATTTATAACTACCTATACCACTATCAATATGCCACAGTTTTAAATATGACAATTGAGAAAAAAGAGTGTGATACTAACTTTGTTGTAGGAAATATTTTTAATGAACTCAAGCAAGAGTATAGCAAGCATGCAGAGGAGTTGCTACTAGAGCAAAAAATAGTAGAAGCATTTGCAAAAGGCAATCGTGAGGAGCTATATAAAGAGACCCTGCCTATATATGAGGCTCTTAAGAAGAGTAATAAATATCTTAATATTATGAATTTTTACACCGCAGATACACATGCGTTTTTAAGACTTAACAAGCCTCAAGAGTTTGGAGGTACTCTTGGAACATTTCGTAAAATGGTAGCTAAAACAAATGAGTCGAAAAAACCTCAATATGGGATGGAGGCGGGCAAGTACGGACTCTACTATAGAGTAATGTTTCCCGTCTTTAACGGGGATGAGCATATTGGTGCATTTGAGTTTGGTATAGATATTAAGTATCTAATATCTAGGCTCTCTATATTAAATATAAATACGCCGGCACTCTTAGTCTCAAAAAAGGTTGTAGCTCCTATATATATGTATGATGAGAATGCTTCTAGCTACTTAAGTGAGTTTACAAACGAGTACTCAATTATAAAGTATAATCCACAAGGCAAAGAAGATGTATCTATTGTTGATATAGTTGATAAGAATATTATAGAAAAAAATAGTTATATTGTAGATAAAAATAGCAACAGCTACCTTCTGTATCGTGGATACACTCTGCAAGATTATAAAAATAGCAAAATAGGCTATTTTGTATTTATGGATAAGATGAATTACTATATGGAGACTATAGTTTTTGTAAGATGGATATCTATATTTACTACACTGCTTTTGATATTGGTAATAACACTCCTTATGTACAAGCTTGTCAGAGAGTATGCTGCAGAGATTATGGTACAAAAGGATATCCTTAACTATAGAACTCATTTTGACTCTTTAACGGGACTTCCAAATAGAGTTTTGTTTAATGATAGGCTGCAACAGGCAATAGAGAAAGCAAAACGTCAGGACAAGTCACTAGCACTGCTGTTTATTGACTTAGATAGATTTAAACAGATAAATGATTCACTAGGTCATGATATAGGAGATAAAGTTCTTAAAATTATCTCAGAAAGATTAAAAAATGTTATGCGTAAAGAGGACTCTATCTCCCGCTTGGGAGGGGATGAGTTTACAATTTTGGTTCAAGATTTGAAAAAAGGAGAGGACGCTTCCATTCTTGCTCAAAAAATAATTTCATCGCTCTCTAAGTCAATTAATATAGAAGGGCACACTCTATATGTAACTTCAAGTATAGGAATCAGCATATTTCCAAATGATGGTAAAGAAGCGGACAACTTGCTAAAAAATGCAGATGCTGCAATGTTTAGAGCTAAACAAGAGGGAAGAAATAATTTTCAGTACTACTCAAGTGATATGACTGAACTCGCATTTGAACGTGTTGTGATGGAAGCAAGCATCAGAAAAGCGCTAGATAATAAAGAGTTTGTTGTCTATTATCAACCTCAGGTGGATGGTATAACAGGCAAAATAGTAGGAATGGAAGCATTAGTTAGATGGCAGCATCCAAGCGCAGGTATGGTTTTTCCAGATAAGTTTATTCCTCTTGCACAAGAGACAGGGCTTATTTTAGCTATTGACCATCTAGTTATGAAGAGTGCTATGACGCAGATAGCAAAGTGGTACAAAATGGGGCTTGAACCGGGAGTTTTAGCTTTAAATCTCTCTATGAAACAGTTAAATCAAGATGGGTGTTTAGAAAAGCTAAGCCTACTTATAAAAGAGAGCAACTGCAGACCTGAGTGGATAAGATTAGAGATTACTGAGGGCGAGATTATGAAAAATCCGCAAGGTGCTATAGATGTTTTAAACAGAATAAGCCAAACAGGGATTGAGCTTGCAGTTGATGATTTTGGAACAGGTTACTCATCGCTCTCATATTTAAAGCGCCTGCCTATTGATAAGCTTAAGATAGATAAATCGTTTATAGATGGACTTCCTAGCGATGAAGAGGATATTAGTATAGCAAGAGCGATTATAGCGCTTGCATACAGTCTTAAGCTTGATGTTATAGCAGAGGGCGTTGAGACTAAAGAGCAAAAAGAGTTTTTAGTTAAAAATGGATGTATTAATATTCAGGGTTACTACTACTCTATGGCAGTTTCTAGCCAGGAGATGGAAGAGATGTTAAAAAACGGGATTGAAAAGTAGATATATAGAAGGTGTTATTCTTTAATTTGTTATAATTCGTCACGTTCATTATAAAATCAGGAAAAACTATTATGAAAAAACTTCTTTTACTTCTCTTCTCATCAATTTTACTATTTGGCGCACAACCAAAATTTTTAATGCCTGATGATGCATTTAAGCCCTCTGCAAAACTAAATGAGAAGATGCAGATAGAGGCTACTATTGAGATAGCTAAGGATATATATATCTATGAAGAGTCAGTTAAGTTAAGTGTAAAAGGCGATAAGGGCATATCTATCAAAGATATAATCTACCCAAAAAGTGTAGATCACCATGGAGATATATCTTATGTTACATCACCTACTTTTATAGTAGACCTGCAAAAAGAGCCTCAAGTTAGCGGTATCGTTTCTATCGAGTTTGAGATTACATATCAAGGATGCTCGGAGCAGGGACTCTGTTATGAGCCATATGCAAAATCATTTATCCTTGATGTTGATAGTTCAAAAATATACGTTGGCAAAGAGTCTTCGGCAAAAGCAAGTAGTGACTCAAGTCAAAAAAGTAAAGCACAGACAGAAGCTACAACGGAACTCTCAGAGAGTGATAAAGTTGCCGATGCAATAAAGAAGGGTAATTTTGCGCTTGTTATCCTTACTTTTTTAGGCTTTGGACTTCTTCTTGCACTAACTCCATGTACATTTCCTATGATTCCTATTATCTCAGGAATTATAATTTCTCAAGGCGAGGGGATAACGACAAAGAGAGCATTTATGCTATCTCTAGTATATGTTCTTGCTATGGCAGTTGCATATACAATAGCCGGAGTTTTAGCAGGACTCTTTGGATCAAACCTACAAGCGGCGCTTCAAGCACCATGGGCAATATACACATTCTCTGCAATTTTTGTTGCACTTGCACTTAGCATGTTTGGATTTTATGAGCTAAAGCTTCCTGATTCCTTTGTATCGAGGATAAGCTCAAGTAACGATAAAAGTAGAAGTGGCTATGTTGGTGTTGCAGTAATGGGATTTTTATCAGCTCTCATTGTTGGACCTTGTGTTGCGGCTCCTCTTGCGGGTGCTCTGGTGTATATAGGTCAGACCGGAGATGCAATTTTAGGCGGTGCAGCTCTTTTTGCCATGAGTATTGGAATGGGGCTTCCGCTAATACTAGTAGGTGTAAGTGCAGGTAAGTTCATGCCTAAACCTGGCGCATGGATGACTATGATAAGCGCAATATTTGGTGTAATGATGCTTGGTCTGGCTATCTGGATGCTAGAGAGAGTTTTAGATAACTACATCATAATGCTTCTATACTCTATCTTAGGTATAGGTTTTGCCGTATATTTCGGTGCGTTTGAGAAGGATGCGCAGACTTTTAGAAAAAGTAGCGCAATAGTTATATTTATATACTCGGTAGCACTTTTTATAGGAGTTCTAGGTGGTTCAAACAGCATGACAAAGCCGTTGGAATTTTTAAAACCATCAGTCTCATCTACAGTATTAAATAGCACAAACTCTTCACATCTAAAATTTGAAAAGGTAACATCAATAGAGGAGCTTGATAAAATTTTAGAGGCAAACAGAGGCAAAAAAGTTATGATTGACTTTACGGCTGAGTGGTGCGTTGTTTGTAAAGAGCTTGATAAAAATACATTTTCAGATGAAGCCGTAAAAGCAAAACTCGGTGAATTTGTACTCATAGCGGCAGATATTACACAAAACTCTAAAGAGCAAAAAGAGCTAAGTAAAAAGTATGGAGTATTCGGTCCGCCGGTTTTAATATTTATTGATAAAGAGTCAAATGTTATAAACTCAAAAACTATCGTAGGCTTTATAGGACCTAAAGAGTTCTTAGAGCATCTTAGGGAGATTTAGTCTCTCTAGCGAACTTTTTGCTTTATATTACTAGAAGCGACAAACGATGCTAATTTCTTTATAAACTCATTTGGGTTTGTATCTGCTATCTCTTGAGCTAAGATTTTATCAGCACCGTCACCGAGGATTCTTTTAAAGACACTCTTTATCTCCTCAATATCGCCTTTTTTCTCTAACCTTCTTCTAAGACCGATGACGTTGAGTCCTTTTATAGTAGCTTTGTTTCCCTCTACAAGCATAAAAGGAGGAATATCTGAAGCTACAACCGATGCTCCTCCTACCATAACTCCTGTACCTATCTTATTGTTTGCTTCAATAGTGCTAAGACCGCCAATAATGACTCTCTCTTCACACTTTACATTTTCGTAAAGTCTAACGGCGTTTGTTACGATACAAAAATCATCAAGCTCTACGCCGCTAAGGATTTGAACATACCCCATGAGAAAATTGTTAGCACCTATAACTATCTTTTTATTTTTAGCATCAAGACTCTCTTGCGCACCAATTTGAACAAACTCTCTTATGTGTGTCTTCTCGCCTATATGTATCTCTGAAGACTCGCTGCCTATAACGGCAAAGCTAAATATTTTTACATTAGACTCAACGACTACTCTGCCTTTTAATATGACGTTAGACTCTACGGTGCAACCTGATTTTAACTCCACATCTTTACCGATAAAACAGAATGGACCTATAATAACATCAGAAGCTATCTTTGCGCCATCTTCTATAATGGTTGATTTATGGATATTTACTCTTTTATCTGACATCATTTGTTCGCAATTTCTAGAGTAATTATACTATCTTGCACAGTTGCCAATGAGCCGCTATCGCCTGTTTGCAAGTAGTTTATAAATGCTTCAAGCTCATCATGCAGTGCATTACTTCTCTTAACAAAGCAGTTTTTTGTTATAAATGAGTTTGGATTTATGTTGATTCTCTCGGTAAGTGTTTGAGAAATTAAATCGGCTTCAAAATATTTTATTTTGCTCTGTTCATCTACTCTACATGCAACGCTGATAGTTCTTTTTCTATAGGGAGTTAACCAGTTCGTAGATATATCGCCTATGATTGATCCCTCAAGTTCAAAGGCTAAAATAGCGTTGTCCTCATGAGTTTTATGAATCTTTTGAGATTTGAACACCGCGCTGTTTATAATATCTTTTTTGGTTATAAAGCGTATCAAATCACTATCATGAACTGAGAGGTCGGTTAATATCCCCACATCTGCTATGCGCTCTGGAAAAGAGCCGCTTCTTGTAATTGAGATAGAGAGTATCTCATGTTTTGCAATTTCGTTTATAAGAGCTTTTACAACCGGATTGTATCTCTCAATATGTCCGACACAACTTTTTATGGAGTTTTTTTCTACTGCTCTTAGAATCTCTTTTGCATCTTCAACGCTTGAAGCAGCAGGTTTTTCTATAAAAATATCAATCTTGCGCTCGGCACACTCTAGAGCTGCATCTTTGTGAAGAAATGTAGGTGTTACGATTATAACCGCATCCGGCTCTACGTTATCTAGCATAGTATGTAAATCTGTAAAAAACGGCTCTTTAAATTCGGAGTTTTTTACAACGTCACATAGCCCGACTATCTCAACACCGCTTATGTTTTTAAGGGTGTTGTAGTGGTTTTTTCCCATTGCACCAAGACCGAGGATAGCAATTTTTTTCAACAGTTAACCTTTAATAGCGCGAACAATAAAATCTTGTTCGGCTTCGCTTAAATAAGCGCTCATAGGAAGAGACATTATCTGCTTTGAGACAAGTTCGCTAATAGGAAAATCACCTTCGCTGTAGCCTAGATAAAGAAACGCTTCTTGAAGATGAAGAGGAACAGGATAGTGAACGGCAGTTGGTATCCCTTGCTCTGCAAGTTTAGCAATCATAGCCTCTCTATCTTGCACTCTTACTGAGTACTGCGCATAAACACTTGTGCTTCCTTGGGCAATTTTTGGAGTTATAACAGCTGTATTTTCAAGGATATCGCTATATCTTGAGCCTATCTCATCTCTTAGTTTTACCTCTTTGTCAAAATGTTTTAATTTTACACCAAGTATAGCGGCTTGCACTGCATCAAGACGACCGTTTATACCTATGAGTTTATGCTTATATCTCTCATTTTGACCATGATTTAAAAGCATTCTTATCTTAGCGGCAAGCTCATCATCATTTGTAAATAGTGCTCCGCCATCTCCATAAGCGCCAAGAGGCTTTGATGGAAAAAAGCTTGTACATCCTATAGTTGATAGGTTACATGATTTTTTACCTCTATATAAAGCGCCAAAGCTCTGGCAAGCATCCTCTATAACCGGAAGATTATGTTTTGCAGCTATCTCATTTATAGCATCCATGTCAGCACACTGTCCATATAAAGAGACCGGCATGATGGCTTTTGTTCTGTCTGTAATGCGCGATTCTATCTTCGTGGGGTCTATATTATAACTATCTTCATCTATATCTACAAATACGCTTTTAGCACCCAAGAGAGCAATTACCTCAGCGGTAGATATAAAAGTAAAAGGAGTAGTGATAACTTCATCGCCGGCACCCACATCAAGAGCCATTAGGGCTAATAAAAGAGCATCTGTGCCGCTACTGCAACCAATCGCATGCTTAGAGCCTGTATATGTTGCAAGATTTTTCTCTAGGGAGATTAACTTCTCTCCTCCTATAAATTGCGCCGATGCAAAAACCTCTAAAACTTCTCTGTCTATCTCTGTTTTATACTCTTGATACTGTGCTTGTAAATCTATAAAATTAATTTTCATCTATTTCCTCTATAATTGCTGCTACTCTTTTAGAGCTACCATGCTCTAAATACTCTCTTAACCTCTTTGAGTCACTTAAAAATCTGCTTCTGTCATATTCGTTATATGCTTTTATAAGATTTTTAGCAGTCACTTCCTCTTGTATAAACTCCGGATGTAATGCCCTGTTTTTAAACTTTGCAAACATAATATTTGCCAGCCCTATATAGTCCAATTTTACAAGCCTACTAGCAATAAAATAGTCTAACGGCTTAGCTATATATGTCAACACAAAAGGTGTTCCTATTAGGGATGCCTCTAAAGTCGCAGTACCGCTGCATATAAATGCAAAGTCTGCCTCAAGAAGCGTTTTGTGTGGGTCATGAGCCGTTTTAAAACCCAAAAGGTTACCATAAATATCTTTTATATCTTCTTTAGAGAAGTTTTTTGGAACTATTATTGTTGTTTGAATTTTAAGCTCTTTTTGAACATCTCTGAAAATTGGAAGAAGCTTTTTTATCTCTGATTTTCTGCTCCCGGGCATAAATACAATATTTTTTATTTCGTCATTTAGGCTATGCTTAAACTCTTTTATCTGATCAAGTAGAGGATGCCCGACATACTCAATCGGTGCATCTTTTGAGTAGTACTCTCTCTCAAAGGGGAGAATGGAAGCTAGATGGTCTATTGTCTTTTCTAAAATGGGGATTCGTTTTTTCTTCCAAGCCCATGCTTGAGGCAAAATGTAGTAGATTATCTCTTTATCGGGGTACTTTTTTTTGATTTTTCTAGCAAGAGGGAGATTAAATCCGGATGAGTCAATAAGGAGAACTTTATCAGCCTCTTTTGCTAACTCAACCATTTGATTATTTAGTTTAAGAAAAAATCTCAACTTCTTTATAGCATCAACAAAGCCCATTATTGCCAAGGAGCTTAAATCAATTATGCTATCTCCGAGCTCTCTGTCAAATACTCCTATAAATTCTACATCGGCACTTAACTCTTTTTTAAGAGATTTGAGATGAATATTTGCAGAGTGCTCTAGTGCGCTAACTAAAATTTTCATGAACCGCCGTCCCCGTGGACTTGATAACTATCATCATACCTCTTTTTATTCTTCTCTTCTACGAACTCGTTCATATATATTGATAGATTCTCTATATCATCATCACTTAAACCTACTGCAAAAGGTATCATCATCTCTTGCTGTTGATTCTCTGATATACGTGAGCGAAATCTCTTTAGTTTGTACTCCATGTAGCCTTTTGCCCGATTTGCAAGATACGGATATTGATGAAGACCCTCTAGCTTCATCCCATGGCAGGTGTGGCAGCCATTTTTGATATATAACTCTTTACCCATATCATATCTGCTGCTTTGTGCATTTAAAAGTAAAAATGACATTATATATAAAAATATTATTTTCAATGCGCAACTCTCCTATATTAACTTAAATAGAATTATTTCGTATTTGAGTTAATATATTTAACTAAAAGATCAAAAAGTTTTTCCAAATCTATCGGTTTGATAAGATGTCCATCCATTCCAGGAGCTTTAGTTCTTTGCATCTCTTCGCTCATGGCATTTGCAGTTAGTGCGATAATAGGCACTTGAGCATCTATTTCTCTAATAATCCTTGTTGCTTTATACCCATCCATAACAGGCATCTGCAAATCCATAAATATAAGATCATATTTACCCTTTTCAAACATATTTACAGCCTCTTTACCATTTTTTGCTATTTCTATATCATCTATACAATCTTCAAGAAGCCCAGAGAGCACTAGTTGGTTTGTTACATTGTCTTCTACGATTAATATTTTTTTAGCACTTATAAACTCTCTGCTAAACTCAATTTTTCTACTCTCTTTTTTTGTCTCTATAGAGTCTGTCTCTTTTAGTTCTATCTCAAAGATAAAGCAGCTTCCCTCTCCCTCTTTGCTCTCAAGCCATATTTTACCGTTCATTAGTTCTACTATCTGCTTTGATATTACAAGTCCAAGACCGGTTCCTCCATATTTTCTTGTGGTGCTCTCATCAGCTTGTGAAAATATATGAAACAGCTTTTTTTGCTCATCTTGGCTTAGGCCGATTCCTGAATCTTGGATTTGAAATCTATATCTTGACTCTTTGACTTTTGAGATATATATGTTTATATTTCCGCCATTGCCCGTAAACTTAATTGCATTTCCTATTATGTTACTTAAGACTTGAGAAGTTCTCAGGCTATCACCAATAAAAAAACTCCCGACACTCTTGGCATATGTAGTTATGATTTTTATATTTTTTTGTTCCGCAATCACTTCTAGTGGGGATAAGAGCTGCTCAATTGTCTCCTTTAGGTTAAAGCCTATCTTCTCTATCTTCATCTTTCCTGCTTCAATTTTAGAGAAGTCTAAAACATCATCAATTATATCGAGGAGTGATTTTGCGCAATCATCTATCTTTTGTAGATAATTTTTCTGCTTCTCATCTAAATCTGTTTTTGATAGAAGATGACCTATACCTATAAGCCCATTCATTGGAGTTCTAATCTCATGTGACATATTTGCTAAAAACTGCGATTTTGCTTTTGTTGCATTTTGGGCTACTGTTTTCTCTTTTTCAAGCTCTTTTGTTCTATTTTTAACTATCTGTTCAAGACTCAAGCGCTGTTTTACATTTAGATAAATAACACCAAATAGGGCAAGCAGCCCTATAAATGCTGAGATGTTTATTATATAGTATTGGTAAATCATATTGTGAAGATATTCACTTTTGGTGTATGAGACTATATATGCAACAGCTTCTTGACCTAGGATGCTTTTAATCGGCAAAAAGGAGATGATATATGAGTCGTTTAGGTAGTTAGTGTGCAGAGAAAATGAGTTATTGTGAGTTATGTTTTTAGCAATCTGCTCTTTTAACTTCTGCTTTGAGAGTATCTGTTTTGGATATATGCTCTCTTTGCTACTGCGCGTGTTTAAAAAGAGAAACTCATCATGTTCGATGCTCTGGGTATAGTTGAGGTTAAAATCGTTTTCATACTCAACTAAATTAAAAAGAGCTTTTTTGACAATAAAATTTGTATATGTATCATGAAGCTCAAACATTGCATCTTGCATGCTCTGAGAGGAGAATGATAACTCTGCACTGCCTATAAAAGTATCTTTATAGTAGAGAGGAAAAAGGTTTCTAAAAGCATGAGTTCCTTTGCCTTGTTCAAAACCGCTAAGTGGCTCTTTTGTTTTGTTTGCATGCACAACGGAGTGGCGAATCAAGGAGAGATCATCACCATATATCTCTTTTTTGTGAACTCTTAAAAAAGATGTATTGTCTTCAAATATAAAATGGATAATATTTACACCAATCTCTCTAAGGGTATAGAAGTGTGGAAGTAGCTCAAAGTATAGCATATCTCGAAGTCTATCCCGCTCATCTTCATCTTTTGCATGTTTTGCTCTAAAGAATAGTTCTGGTACTCTGCTGTTGTTAAAAAGCTCTTGATTGATTATCTGTGAGATAACACTGTATCTGTCCGTAGTTACTCTGTAGCCATGCGCAAGGTTGATTACTTCTTGATTCAAAAGAAGCTCTAAGCGCGAATTTTTATCTTTTGTAGTTGTAAAATAGATTGTAAAATATAGAGATAAAAAAAGAGTAGTGATGATAAGTTTAATCATACCAAGCGAGTATCTCAACGAATCGACCTTTGTTTTTTAAATATTTATATAAACTAGTATAACCTAAATTGATTAAAAGGTTATGAAATTAATCTTATTTATAAGGCATAACCTACTACAATTTTATCAATACAATTAAGGTTGAAGCGATGGTAATAAAAAATGCGACACTTTGCGATATTGACGGGGAGAGAGAAGTAGATGTTCGTATTGAAGATAATATAGTAGTTGAGATTGGGCATGGACTCTCATGTAGCCAGAGTATAGATGCAACAGGTCTTTATTTTATGCCTCTTTTAGTAGATACTAACATGAGGGTTCAAGACTCCACTCTGAATGCAAAAAATATAAAAGCTATATCAGACGAGGCACTAAGTGCCGGAATAGGGCGCATTATTTTAAATCCAGATTGTAATCCGGCAATAGATAACGAAATAGTTCTTGAGTTTGCACAAAACGGACTTCATGAGCTTGGCGGCGCAAAAGTTGATTTGATGTTAAATACTCTAAAAGAGGATAGCACTCTGAGTAATATTGCTATTTTGCTAAAACGCGGTGCGATTGCGCCTTACATGAGTACCATTGCAAAGAATGACGTAGCTATTAAGATTGCGCAGTATTGTCAGATGTATAACGTAACTCTATTTTGTAAAGCAGAGGATAACTCTCTGATAAATAGCGGTGTTATGCTAGAAGGAGATATTAGTTCAAAACTGGGGCTTGCCGGCATACCTGACTTGAGCGAAGTTTTACATGTCTCACGCATGATAGAGATAGCAAGACACTTTAAGATAAAAATACTTTTTAAAGCAATAGCTTCTCCCCGCTCTATATACCTTATAAACAAGGCAAAGCAAGATGGCGTTAATGTGACATGTGAAGTCTCTATTCATCATTTTAGCAACTCAGATGAAGCTTGCAAAAACTTCAATACTGCCGCAAAACTAAATCCTCCACTCTCCTCAAGAGATGATATGAAGTTTTTGCAAGAGGCTCTAAAGAGTGGGCAGATAGATATATTGACAACTCTTCATCAACCTAGCTCCCCATTAAATAAAGAGGTTGCATTTTATGACTCGGCTTACGGGTGTGAGGGAGTTAAAAATGCTATGAGTATCTACTACACAAAGCTTGTTAGAAACAATATTATCTCAATGCCCGAGCTTGTGAAGCTATGTGTTAAAAATCCGGCAGAAGCAATAGGAGAGAGCGCAGGAGAGATTAAAGTAGGAGAGAGAGTAAATGCAATGCTCTTTAATCCAAACAAAACCGTTGTTATGGATGAAAAACTCTCTTTATACTGCGGCGAAGAACTTTACGGTGAAGTTGAGAAGATTTTTAACTAACAATATGCTAAAATTAAAAAAAAACAAGGAAATAAAAATGTTACATGAATATCGTGATATTATTACTCATATGAAAGAAAATAGTGCGGCAAACACTCACTTTTTAAGAATTTTTGACAAGCACAACGAACTTGACAATAAAATTACAAAAGCTGAAAATAGTGAAATCGTACTAACAGACAAAGAGATAGAGACTCTTAAAAAAGAGAAACTACTATTAAAAGATGAAGCGTACGGTATTTTAGTAAAATATAAAAAAGAGCATAGCCTGTAATCCATCATTTTTTTGATGGATTAACCTCTCTTAGCATAAAACTTTGATTTAAACTCCCCATATCTATCCTCCAAAATCGCCCCCCTAGCTTCTCTCATTAGATTTAAGTAGTAGTGCAGATTATGTATGGTTGCAAGTCTAAAGTATGTTATCTCACGAGCACGAAATAGGTGGTTGAGGTAGGCTCTGGAGTATCTTTTACATGTTAAGCACTCACACTCGCTATCTACTGGGGCATTATCCTCTTTAAATGTTGCGCCTTTTATATTTAGTTTTCCAAATGAGGTAAAGAGTGTTCCGTTTCTTGCATTTCTTGTCGGCATGACGCAGTCAAACATATCTATGCCGCGCTCGATGTTCTCTATGAGGTCTTCTGGAGTTCCTACTCCCATTAGGTAGCGCGGCTTATCTTTTGGCATATATTTTACCGTATACTCAACCGTGTCGTACATATCTTGATTTGCTTCGCCGACCGAGAGCCCGCCTATGGCAAATCCGTCAAAGTCTAGTTCGCAAAGTTCAGTAGCACTTTTAGTACGAAATGCCTTGTCCGTTCCGCCTTGGATAATTGCAAAGATATTCTGCTCGACACCGACTCCCTCTTTTTGTTTTTCTCTAAAGTACTCGATAGACTCTTTCGCCCATGCGGTTGTTCTCTCGATACTAAGAGCAATGCGCTCCTGCGTTGCCGGAAGTGCAACTAAATCATCTAAAATCATCATAATGTCCGAACCTAAGTTATGTTGAATATCGATGACCTTTTTAGGAGTAAAAAAGTGTTTGCTACCGTCAATGTGGCTTCTAAACTCTATACCATTTTCTGATGCTTTTGATATGTCGCTAAGACTAAATGCCTGAAAACCGCCGCTGTCAGTCAAGAAGCTTTTTGGAAATGTTGTAAAGCCGTGAAGCTTACCCATTTTTGCAACCGTCTCATCTCCCGGACGAAGATACATGTGGTAAGTATTTGCAAGAATTATCTCAGCACCAAGAAGATCTAAAACATCTTCCATATCAAGAGCCTTCACGCTTCCAACAGTTCCAACAGGCATAAAAACAGGTGTTTTAATAGTTGAGTGAGCAGTTTTAATGGTACAAGCACGAGCATTTTTTGAAGTAGCTTCTAAAGTAAATTCCATTGATTATTAGTTCCTAAAGTGTATAATTTTTTGACATTATAACATTAACTGAAATTTCTTGGCTACCGCGCTTTGCTTGGGAGTGTGTAGATTAACTCTTGTTTTCTGAGTAGTAATTAACTGACATAATTTTTATACTATTGAAGTTATTACGATAAGATACTATCAGATGGTATTTTTATCACTTAAAAGGAGAACAAAATGAAAAAGAGACTAACAACCGCGTTTGGCGCACCCGTTGCAGATAATAACAACTCACTAACAGCTGGACCAAGAGGACCAATGCTACTTCAAGATGTATGGTATTTGGAAAAAATGGCATATTTTGATAGAGAAGTTATCCCTGAGAGGCGTATGCATGCAAAGGGTTCCGGCGCATTTGGAACCTTTAGAGTGACAAAAGATATAACAAAATACACCAAAGCAAAAATTTTCTCTAAAATCGGAAAAGAAACAGAGATGTTTGCTAGGTTTTCCACCGTTGCGGGTGAGAGAGGTGCTGCGGATGCTGAGAGAGATATTCGCGGGTTTGCTCTTAAGTTTTATACAGAGGAGGGAAATTGGGATTTAGCGGGTAACAATACGCCTGTGTTTTTTATAAGAGACCCACTAAAGTTTCCGGATTTAAATCATGCCGTCAAGCGTGATCCAAAAACAAATATGAGAAGTGCAAAAAATAACTGGGATTTTTGGACTAACTTGCCGGAGGCTCTACACCAAGTAACAATCACGATGAGTGATAGAGGCATCCCATATTCATACCGTCATATGCATGGCTTTGGTAGTCATACTTTTAGTTTTATAAATGATAAAAATGAGAGAAATTGGGTTAAGTTTCATTTTGTTAGCCAACAAGGCATCAAAAATTCAACAGATGAAGAGGCGCAAATGTTAGTTGGTAAAAATAGAGAGA